>JANWYZ010000026.1 GCA_025054895.1 bacterium
CAGCTCTTTCTGTTCGGTTTTTCGGTCTTTTTTGACGATGGTTTTGCCGTCTTTGGCGGCGCGAGGCATGTTTTGGGTGTTTTTGCCGCCGGGGGGCAGCGCGTCGTTGATGGAGAAGATGGCTTCGTTTTTGCGCACGGCCTCCATAAAGCCCACGGGGTCGCGGAAGTAGGCGGCGATGGCGGCGCGCGTTTTGGCGTCCATGCCAATCAGCCACATCACCAGAAAGAACGCCATCATCGCGGTCACGAAGTCTGCGTAAGCCACCTTCCACGCGCCGCCGTGATGACCGTGACCACCATGCTTCTTCTTGACGATGCGGATGTCGCCGCCTTTCTCACTGCCTGCCATCTTCCCCCTCCTACGCTGCCGCCGCTTGCCGACCAGTGCCTTTTACGCTCTCCTCCATCTCGCGGAAGGTGGGGCGATAGGCAGGGGGGATTTGCCTGCGAGCAAACTCCACGCAGGTGATTGGCGATTCGCCTCGCGCGAAGGACAATAGTGCATGGCGGATGCATTGCATGTACTCCTCCTCCGCCTGCACGCGCCCTTCTACCGCCTGAGATAGCGGCTGGAACACGCCGTACGCCAGCAATACGCCCATAAAGGTTCCTACCAGCGCAGCAGCAACCTTCTGACCGATCTGCTCAGGCGGGCCATTGATCGCCTGCATGGTAATTACCACGCCCAGTACCGCCGCCACGATACCGAAGCCGGGCATAGCGTCTCCTACCTTCGATAGCATGTGCGCTGGCTTCATCGCCTCCTCTTTGTGCGTCTCCAGGTCTATCTCCATCAGGTCAGACAGTTCATAGTGCCCCACTGCCCCGGTTAAGATGACTTTTACTGTATCACACAAGAACTCCATTGCATGGTGGTTTGACATAATGCCCGGATACTGGGCAAACAACTCGCTCGATTCGGGGTTCTCCACATGCCTTTCCAGTGCCAGCAGTCCTTCCTTGCGCGCCAGTGTAAAGAGCGCGAACAGCATCTGCAACAGCTCCATGTAGCTGTCTCTGCTTCCCGGGGGAGGCTTCAACAAGCCCAACATCGTTTTAATCAGCGTTTGCACTCCGGAAATGCCGTTACCTACTATCACACCGCCGAACGCCGCGCCCCCGATGATGATGAACTCCGAAATCTGGATGAGCAACGCTACCTTGCCGCCATGCATGATATAGCCCACCAGAATGGAGCCGAACACCACTGCCAGCCCAATTAACACAAACATGACTCTTTCCTGACCTCCTCGCACAAGCACAGAAAGGGTGTCACTAAGTATGTTGGCTAAAACGGGGTTTTTATGGAGAGGTGTTGTTGACAGAGCGTGCTGTCCTGCAAGCGTACCCGCCGAAAAAGGGTAAACCTTTGCCCAAGCCGAATCGTCAGATGGTAACGAAAAACAACTGACGGAGGTCAAAGAATATGTTACGGTGGCTCTGCGTACCTGTGCTGGTCGCGCTGGCAACATGGATAGCGTGGGCGACGCCGCTGGATGACTACGTAGCTGCCGAGGACAACACCTACGGCTGGCAAATCGTGAACACTCGGGAGATAGCCGGTGTGACCGTGCTGGAGGTCAGTCTCACCTCGCAAAAGTGGCGCGATATTGTATGGAAACATCGCGTGTACATCCTCAAACCTGCGCAGTTAAAAACGCCTGAGTTCGCGGTGCTCTACATTACGGGCAGTAGCGGCATGGCGGAGCTGGCGGCGTTCGGGCAGGTAGCGAGCAAGGTGGGCGCGCTGTGCGTTATTCTCAATGACGTGCCCAATCAGCCGCTCTTTGGCGGGCGGGTAGAGGATGAGCTGATTTCGTATACCTTTATGGAGTTCGCCAAATCGGGCGATAAGACCTGGCCCGCCCTGCTGCCTATGACCAAAAGCGCGGTTCGCGCCATGACCGCTGTGCAGGAAGCGGCGAAAAAGCAGTGGGATATCGAGGTGAAAGAGTTTCTGGTCACGGGCGGCTCCAAACGTGGCTGGACCACATGGCTCACGGCGGCGGTGGATAAGCGCGTGCGCGCCATCGCGCCGATGGTGTACGATATCCTGAACTTCCCCAAGCAACTGCCTCATCAGGTGGCTACCTGGGGCAAGTATAGCGAGATGATCGCCGATTACTCCAGCAAGGGGCTCACCGAGATGCTCTCTACCGCGGAGGGACAAACGCTCACGTCTATCGTGGACCCCTACTCCTACCGCGAGCGGTTCAAGATGCCCAAGATGATTGTGAACGGGGCAAACGACCGCTACTGGGTCATCGATGCCGCACGCTTCTACTTCAACGACCTGCCCGGCGAGAAGTACCTGCTATACGTCCCAAACGCCGGACACAGCTTGCAGGAGGGGTTGCCCCGAGTCATCAATAACCTTACCGCGTTCTACCTGGCGGTAGCGTCCAAGCAGCCCCTGGCGCAGGTTCAGGCAGACGTGAAACGACAGGGCAACAAACTGCTGGTGAGTATCACCACCAGGGGCAAGGTGGACGGTGTGCAAATCTGGACGGCGCAATCCGGCACCAGGGACCTGCGCAACTCGAAGTGGACTGCGCAGGACGCCAAGCCCGCAGGCAACGGCAAATATACGGCGGAAATCGCCTTGCCCGAGGAAGCGACCTCTTTCGCTCTGTTCGCTGATGCACAGGGCAACGTGGGAGGCACGGAATACCATGTGTGCACCGTTCCGGTGGTAACGATGCTGAAATAACGTTTTCTGTTACGAACAGGGAGGGCTACAGCCCTCCCTGTTGCTCATTTCGCCTGCGCTGGTTCGACGCTCCTCGGTCGGAACGAACAACGCCTCCCTTGCAGTGTGTCAGGCGTGTTTTTGGTGGAAGTGTTGCATGAACTGTACCAGCGCGCGCACTCCTTCAACGGGCATGGCGTTGTAGATGCTGGCACGGATACCGCCTACTGAACGGTGTCCTTTCAGCTCGTGCAGACCTGCTTCCTTCGCTTGCTTCACGAACTCCGCTTCCAGCTCCTCGTTGGGCAGACGCCACGTGACGTTCATCAGCGAACGACTGTCGGGCTGCGCATGTGCGCGGTAGAAGCCTTCGCTGCGGTCGATGGCATCGTACAGCATCTGTGCTTTCTGGCGATTGATGGCGTACATCTGCTCTAAACCGCCGATGTTCTCCAACAGCCAGCGCGTCACAAGCAGCACGATGTACACCGCAAACACTGGAGGCGTATTGTACAGCGACCTGTGCTCTACATGCACCTTGTAGTTGAGCATCGTAGGCAGGTCGTCCGTTACTTGCTCCAGCAGGTCCTGTCGGATAATCACGATGGTCACCCCAGCTGGTCCGACGTTTTTCTGCGCCCCTGCGTAAATTAGTCCATAGCGACGGACGTCGATAGGGCGCGAGAGGAAATCGGACGAGGCGTCGCACACCAGCGGCACGCGCCCTGCCTCCGGCTCGGAGGGGAACTGTACGCCCTGTATCGTCTCGTTAGAGGTAAAGTGGACGTAGGCTGCGCCGGGGGTTGTTTCGTATTCACCGGGCTTGGGCACGCGGCGGTAATTGTCGCTTTTTCCATCCCACACGACGCGCACGTCGCCTTCTCGCTGCGCTTCAGCCAGCGCACGCTTTGCCCAGGAACCGGTGACAAGATACTCGGCGTACCGCCCTGGTGCGTGCAGGAAGCTCATGGGAACCTGCGAGAACTGCAGGCTGGCTCCACCCTGCAGGAACAAGACGTGATACTCTTGAGGCAAGCGAAGCAATTGGCGGATGTTGTGCTCCGCCTGTGCAATAATTTGCTCGAACGTTTTGGAACGATGGCTGATTTCCAGAATGGACGCGCCCGCTCCGGGCAACGCAAGCAGATTCTGCTGCGCCTCCTGCAACACCGGTAGTGGCAAGGTGGCGGGGCCCGGCGAAAAGTTGAAAACTCGTTCGTTCATCACGGATACCTCGCGCAGTTATTCAGCATAATAGTACCAAATCGATTGCGCACTTTGCACAGACCGCAGCCTGCCGGAGGGGGCGACCGCAACCGAAAAACAAGCCTTTGGTCTGGCTGCAGGTATTATCCTGCGGTCTTGTCGCGTACAGCGCGAGGAGTATGGTCCACCGGCTTGCCGGGGCAACGAGAGGATACTGCCCGGACGGGGCTTGCCCGGCGTGTACCAGGTCTCGAAAGGCGGAAGGGGCACGCTACATCGCCTCTGTGTGGTCACGACCCAGCGTGCCCCTCCAGAAAGTTCAGCCAGATAACCTGCTAGCGATACTCTGGCACGCGCCAGCAGTTCTGCTGCCAGGCGCGCAGTACGTTCGGGTCAACGCCCGTCCACCACTCCCACAGGTAGTCGTCCGGTGGGGTATCACCCAGGTTCCAGCGCAGCGCGCCGAAGGTGGCGCATACCTTAATGGCTTTGGCGTGTCCATCCATGAATGTCCAGTTGCTGACGCCGTTATGGCTGGTGAACCAGCCCTTATTGCCGTCGAACCAGATGCGCCAGCCGTCTACGCACCAGGTACCCAGATCATGGAAGTACTCGCGCGACTCCAGAACCTGTATCAGGGTTGCTGGACGTGGTATGGACGACATCTTGACGGGATTAGACAGCCAGTAAGGCACAATCCAGCCGTTCCACCAGCCGACCGTACCGCGGTGCGCCCAGCTGTTTGCGCCAGCATACGAGCGTCGCCAGCCGTGGTAGTGTTCCAGAGTGGTCTCCTCTGGTCCTGGCAACGGGTTCACCCCGTCATGTAACCCACTGTTTGGGTCACCATCCGCACCGGGTCCGCCCCAGCGGAAGCACTGCCAGTTCCAGATGGGCTCGTTCGGACGCTCGTAGGATGGACAGAGAGAAATACCCGTGTTCTTAATATACGGCTGTATCGCCCATCGCCACGAGTAGCAGGAGGTCCTGCCGTTGGGCGCACGCGCAGGCATCCAGCCGGGGTAAGGCAGACAGTCATCATAGTCCTGGTTGTATTGCAGGATGCCCAGCGCAATCTGTTTCATATTGGACAGGCAGGATGTCTTGTTCGCCTGCTCACGGGCGCGCTCGAACACAGGGAACAGGATTGCTGCCAGTATCGCAATAATAGCGATAACCACCAGCAGCTCGATGAGTGTAAAAGCGTGGAAGCGTTTCATCTTCGCACCCTCCTCGTTTAGTAAAGGATGTGATTAACGTCCGGTAGACGGTGCTGTCGGGGGAGCGCCCGTCACAGGAGCTCCTCCGCTACTGCCACGTAATTGCGCTTGCAGTCCCGGCGGCAACTGGTAGCCCTGTTGCATAGCGCGGTCTAGCACCGCACGTTCCTCTGGGGTGAGCTTGCTGATGTCGCCGCCATACTCTCGCCCCAGCTTCTGGATGACGGTATTGACCTCCATGCCGATGTCGCTCACCTCTCCGGTTTTACCGCCGCTCCACGCGCGCCACAGGTAGAAACCTGCGACCAGTAGCGCAATAACGATAATCACAACGGCTACAGTGGAAGGGATTTCCCTCTTCATGTGTGTCCTCCTTCATCGGTCACCGACCAGGCGGCGGCTGACCGTACCGGGAGGCGCCATAGTTGGCGGGGGGTGTCCAGTCGGGTGCTTTCGGTTGCAAGAAGATTTTGTAGCCCACGAACCCCAACACCGCCACGACCACGACGATGATAATCGCCGCTATTACAGGGCTGATCTCCTTTTTCATGGGCGCCTCCCTTACTGCTGCTGCCGCCAGTCCCACTTCTGGACGTTGTAGTAGAGCCACATCTGACTATCGCGGAACCACTTGGCGTGCCCGTCACAGAACACGTAGTTGCGTCCGTCGGAGTGTCGGGCAATCCAGTCGGGGTAGCAACGTGGACAAGTCCACTCCGGGTTGAAGTCGCCCCAGCCAGGATAGCCGTGCCAGCCCTGCATCTCGATCGCCCAGTTCGCCTTACCGCTATCCCAGAAGAGCACCGTCTCCGCAGGGCGCGGGATGTACGAGCGCTTGGCGGCCGGCCCCAGGTACTCGCCAGAGTCCGCTATCCAGTTGCTGTAGATGTAGCCTGCATTGTCGGTAGAAGTGGCAGGACGCCATGCAGTCCGATAGCCCGATGGACAGGCGAAAATCCTTTCGTTCTTGGTGTAGGGGATGAGGATGACGCCCCAGTTGGGCGAGTAGTCTTGGGGGCGCTGTGTAGGACCGGTATACCAGCCGTAGGGCTCTCCGTTCGGCTTGCGCAGGTCCTCCCGACAAGGCCACACATGCCAGTCGCAGTTGCCCGGCTCACCAGGATGCAGACGGTACACTTCCATGAACTGACCGTCGTAGTCCTGCGTGTACATCATTGCAGCCAACCCTAGCTGCTTCAGGTTAGAAAGGCAACTCGTCTGTCGTGCCTTCTCACGCGCCTGCGCGAAAACGGGAAACAGGATTGCCGCCAGAATCGCGATAATCGCGATGACGACAAGCAGCTCGATCAGTGTGAACGCTTTGGCTGTTCTTTTCATGTCGCACCCTCCCTTCAGTACTTGGCTGATTCGGTAAAGCAAGTGTCCGTAAAATGCGGGAATATCTTGCGTCACCAGCCGTCTTACCTCACCTCCTTTAGCTCGTCGTCAAATCACCAACTTCTCTGTCTTGACAAAGGCATAAAAGTTTGCAAGTTGTAATGGGTAACCGTTTACGCCTCCACTATAGCACACTTCAGAGAAAAATGCAACATTGACTTGAGTGGTCAGGCAGCACTTCGGGGACGGATGCAGGAAGCGAGCGACGGTAGGAGGCGTGTGGTTGACTGAGTTGCGCGACAGTTTGGCACGTTGAGGTCGTACGGCGAAAGCGTGTGGTAAGAGCACGCCGATACTAGTGCTCTGTTAAGTTATGAATTTGTGATTGCTCCTCTGGTAACCCACCATTGAAATGGTGGGCTATGAGTAAGAAACAAACCTGCCTGCGCAGGTTTTGCAATCCGCGAAGGCGGATTTTGTTCCATTATAGCCCCCGATTTCAATCGGGGGAAGGATGCGCGAAATCGTGAAATCACAAATTAACAGAGCACTATAGGTGTCGATAGGGTTAGTAGCGTTGGAGGGGGGATATAATGTCATCATGTGTTGAGAATACCGAACAAAAAACACCCCGACAGAAAGCTCGTCGGAGTGGGTGTTACCGGTGAAATCTGAGATTGTAGACTTAGTAGTACTCGGATGGCCCTGGTTGAGCTACCAGCACCAGCAAAGTGTAAAAGACCAGTGCCCCCACCAGATAGAACGCAAACACTACGGCCGCTGGTAGCTTCGGCACATGAATCGGCACAACTTCCACAGTTACATTGTCTGTAGAGACCATTGTGCTTGTGGTTGACAAGTCGCGGAACTGCGGCAACAGGAGACTGTTGTCTTCTTTTGGCGTTACGGGCGGGTTGGCGTGCGAATCATTCACCGGCGAGCTCCAGCTGTTCAAAAACGCTACCAGTGGATGATGCTTCACCACTTCCTCGATAACCACTGCGTGTGCAGGGAGAGCGGTGATGAATGTCGCCAGCAGAATCACTGTCCAGATTGCCCCAATCTTCCCCTTCATCGTCACACCGCCTCCGAAGATTCTGACGGTATACCTACAAAGCATGTATTACCAAACCTATCATACCTGAAACACACAATTTTTGCAAGCTGCTCTACTTACCGGCTATTGCGGAAACAGCACACCCACACAGCCCGCCAACTGCTACGAGCGCGAGGTAAAGGCACACCCTTAGCAACTCTGGGGCAAAGCGCAGGGTAATTTGTTGCGCTCCGACAGGTGTCTGCACTTTCTGGAAAACGTTCTCCAGCGGCTCTATAATCCCCGATGGTTCTACTTTCCAGCCCGGAGCAAAGGTCTGCATCACGTGCAGTGCGTTTGAACTATCGGGCAGGGAAATCTGCAGACGGTTGCACCCCTGCCAGCGGAAGACGCATTCGCGACCGTCAACGGTGCGAACCCACGAGCGCGCGCCACTCACTTCGTAAAGCCTTCCTTCCGCGCTGTCGGTGATGAGCCGCAAGCCACGCTCAGCCAGCGGTTGCAGAGAGAGCACGTAGCGCACCCCGACCTTCGCCAGAAGTTCTGCAGGAGCGCGCCAGCCTAACGCCATATTGCCGTTCTCCACCGGGGCGGAGTCTCTACCGTTTAGCTCATCCAGCCAGCGCTTGGCGTGCAGTGGCATCAACGAATCGTAAACTTGCAAATCGTAAAGCCCTATCGCCGTCGCCAGGTTGGGCGGCAGTATCGCCTGAGGCGCGCGGTAGAGACTCCATCCACCCTGCACAGCCCAAACACGCGATGCGTCATCGGTGAGCGACAGGAGCCGCTCCAGCAGTGGCGTGGAAGGGTAGACGCTTTCAGCGGGAGAAGGCGGGTTATAGTCCATTCCTGCCGTCCACAAACTGACCAGAACGCAGGCGACGGGCACCCCCTGCGTAATGAGAGCATTCCATCTGCGTCTTTGTCCGAAAAGCATTGCCCCGACAGCCAGTGCAGAGAGTGCTACCCCCTGCAACAGGAAGGGAGCCTGTGAGGAGAACAGCACGGCGAACGCCTCGTCGCCTAACGCCTCTGCGCTCAGCGCCTTCGCCGAAAGAACGCCCGTTATAAACACCGCCATCAGAACCCCTATACTCAGCGCCCACTGCTTGCGTGAAGCGTTCATCAGCCTGTCCGTGCCCATTCCTGCCATCAACGCCATGCCGAACGTCCACAACACCAGCACTCGCGCGGGAGAACCCGTGCCGCTAAAGCCGGGCACGCCGAAGTAGAGTAGCGCATTGAGGGGTGTGCCCAGAGCCAGAAGCATCGCCAGAACCGACAGCAGCAGCGCATAGAGGCGCCACGCGGAACGGCAGGTGAAGCCTCCTGTAGTCGCAAGTAGTAGCGCGGGAAAACCCATGAAACAGGCGAACTCGGCGTAGTTGCCTTTGCCCCAATAGGTGCTGACGTCGGGCGCATCAGCGCGGGCGACGCCCGGGTGACCGAAAAAGTCGGGCAGGAAGAGGGTGATAAGATGGGCAAGGGGCATCGCGCTGCCCACGTAAGCAGAGTATCCCTCTGCCGTTGCAGGGGCGCGTCGGTGCGAGTAACGCGACATCTCCACAGCGGGCAACACCTGCGGCGCGCTGAGCGCAATACCGAGCGCAAAGGCAAGCGCCAGGCTTCCCGTCCTCGCCCCTCTCCCCACGGAGAGGTTTTCTCCATGCAGCCTTTGAGCGATGCCGAAGTATATCAACGCCAGTATTCCTGCCCCCAGCACGTAGAACGCAATCTGCAAGTGCCCTGCCAGCAGGCACAAGCCCATCGTCGCTCCCCACCAGGTCGCGCGGCGTACGTCTGGCTGAGCCGTCCAGCGGGCGGCTGTCCACACGACCCACGGCAACCACGAAGCGGTGGCAGGTACGGTGGGTAGATACTGCCACGCGACCATCCACAGCGAGAAGGAAAAGGCGACAGCACCTGTCAGTGCCGGGGCGAACCCAACGCCAATCTGTCTGCGTAACAACAACCACGTGCCCATCCCCGCCCACCACAGATGCCACGCTGCAAGCCATCCGAAGGCTTTTTGCTGTAGCCACACAAAGAGCACATTGGGCGGGTAGAAAATGGCGGACTGGCTGTTAGCATAGAGAGGATAACCCATGCCCTGATGCGGGTTCCACAAGGGCAACCACCCTTCACGCCACATCTTCGCGGTGTACAATCGCCATACGCCGAACTGCGCCGCGCCGTCCCACATCAGCGGGTTCCAGGGAGGCGGCGTTTCGGTAGTAATGGCGCGATAGGGGTATACGTGAAACAACAGGCGTGTGGGAAGCCACACACGCCCGCCTGATAGCGCAGGAAAGAGGAACAACCACACCAGCAGAGCCAGTATCAGCCCTGCCAGCGCGTTTTCTCTAAAACTGGAGAAACTGAATCTGCTTGAGCGCGACCTCATTGGTGGGGTCCTGACGCAACACCTCCTCGAACTGCGCCTTCGCCTCCTCGTACATGCCGAGCATCGCGTATGTAAGCGCGAGGTCGTTGCGGATGACCACGTTTCGTCCGTCTAGCTGTACTGCCTGTTCCAGCTCCGCCAGCGACTGCTCGAACTCGCCGATGAACCCCAACACCAGTCCCAGCTGGTGGTGCGCCTCGGCGTTGTTGGGAGCCAGCTGGATTGCCTGCCGCAGCTCCGCCAGTGCTTCATCGTACTGCCCGTTGATTTTATACGCGACGCCGCGCTCGATGTGGGACTGCACATCCCCCATAGCCCGGTAGCCCTCCAGTCTCAGGTATCCCGCATCCTCACGTCCGGTGAGATAGCATAGATAATCATGATGAATCCACACACCCCGCTGCCCTGCCCTTCGAGCGATAGCGTCACCCAAAGTATAGCAATTTTACCCAACAAAAGCAAGATGTATCCCGTACGTTTTCTTACTGTTCGCTGAGCGCCCTGCGCATCGCCTGCACAAAGTCGTCCATCTCCTGACGGGTGCGCTTTTCTGTGACCGCGATCAGCAGGTGATGTTCTGCACCCAGCTGGTAGCGGCTCAAAGGCAACCCTGCCAAGTAGTCGGGTAGCAGTTGCTGCACCACCTCCTCCGCTGGACGCGGCAAGCTGACCGCGAACTCTTTGAAGAAGCGTGCTCGTGGATAGACCATCCGTACTCCAGGTAACTCCGTCAGCCTTTTTGCCAGGTAGTGCGCCTTCTGCAGACACAGATTTGCCACCTGGCGTAAACCCTGTTTGCCCATTGCGCTTAAGTAGACCGCTGCCGCCAGCGCCATCAGCGCTTCGTTGGTGCAGATGTTGGAAGTGGCGCGTTCGCGACGAATGTCCTGCTCGCGTGTGCGCAGAGTCATCACGAACCCTCTGCGTCCTTCTACATCCACCGTTTCACCGATGATGCGTCCGGGCAAGCGGCGGATGTACTCCTCTTTGCACGCATAGAACCCCAGTAACGGACCGCCAAAGCCCATCGCCAACCCCAGCGGCTGCCCTTCGCCTACCACCACGTCCACGCCATACTCGCCCGGCGGTTTCAGCACACCCAGCGCGATAGGGTCTACCGCTACGATAGCCAGCGCGCCGCGCTCGTGTGCCCGCGAGGTCAGCTCCGCCATCGGCTCCAGGTTGCCGAAGAAGTTGGGATTCTGCCACAGCACGCAGGCTGCATCGTCCGCTATGGGTGTATCCAGCCGGGTAACGCCATCTTCACCGCAAGGGATTTGCTGTACCTCCAGGTCGGCAGCGCTGGCGTAGGTGTGTACCACATGGCGATAATGCGGGTGCACACTTTGCGAAACAACAATCCGCCTGCGTCCAGTATGATGCCACGCCATGAGCGCCGCTTCCGCCAGTGCGGTAGCTCCGTCGTACATGGAAGCGTTGCTTACCTGCATGCCGGTCAGCTGGCATATCATCGTTTGGTACTCGAACATCGCCTGCAGGATACCCTGGCTGACCTCGGGCTGGTAGGGCGTATAAGCAGTGAGAAACTCGCCACGCGAGAGGACGGCTTCGATAATCGCCGGCGAAAAATGGTCGTAGATGCCTGCACCCAGGAAACACACACGCCGTGAGGTGTCTATATTCTGTGCAGCGAGCCGCTGAAGGTGTGCTTGTAGCGCAATTTCATCCATGCCTCTGGGCAGGTTTAGCAGCCCCTTGAAACGCAGTTCCGCGGGTATCTCTGCAAACAGGTCGTCTATGCTTCCTACGCCGATAGCGCGAAGCATCCGTTCGCGGTCGGCTTCGGTATGCGGGATGTAGCTCATGCCTTTTGCCGCTCCTCGATATGCTCTGCATATTGCTCGGCGGTAAGCAAACTATCCACTTGCGACGGGTCTGCCAGCTGCACCTTGATCAGCCAGCCCTCGCCATAGGGGTCTTCGTTCAGCAGCTCGTGACGGTCGGTAACCGCCGGGTTAGTTTCTACCACTTCGCCCGCTACCGGCGAGTACAGGTCTGCCACTGCCTTCACCGATTCCACCGTGCCGAACATCTCATCTATCTGCAACACACGACCGGGCTCCGGCAGTTCCACGTATACGATGTCGCCCAGCTCGGATTGCGCGTAGTCGGTGATGCCGATAGTAGCGATGTCACCTTCTACACGCACCCATTCGTCTGTTTTGGAATATCGTAACTCGCTCGGGATGTTCATGCTGACCTCCGTGCTTTATACGTGACTGACGAATCTTTTCGAGACAATGCGCGCAGGCGCGAGTTTACCGCGCATCTCTACCTGCACCGTTGCTCCTGTTTTAGCGTGCTCGCTGCGAATAAGCGCCATAGCGATGCTCCTCTGCAGCGTCGGCGAGAAGGTTCCGCTGGTTATTTCGCCAACGTCCCGCCCATTTACCTGCACGGGATACCCCTGCCTCGCCACCATGCGCCCCTCCAGCTCCAGCCCCACCAGCCTGCGTGCTGACCCCTCTTCACGGATGCGACGGATCACATCTGCCCCAACAAAATCTTTGCGCTTGCTGACCACCCAGCCCAGCCCTGCTTCGATGGGATTGATATCCTCGCTTAACTCGTGTCCGTACAATGGATATCCGGCTTCGATACGCAACACATCCCTCGCGCCCAGTCCACAGGGAACCGCCCCCGCCTCATACAGGGCGTTCCACAATAGCTCCGCCATTGAAGCGTCGATAATCAGCTCCACACCGTCTTCCCCGGTGTAGCCGGTGCGCGCTATCCACACGGGCTGTCCCTGCCACTGGCTAACTGTCACGTGGAAGCGGGGCAACCCCATCAGGTTTTGCATGAAGAGACGGTTCACCAGCTCAACTGCTTCCGGACCCTGTACCGCGATCATGGCGGTTTGCCCGGTGGCGTCTTCTAGAACAACAGACTGCGGTAGGTGCTGCTGTATCCATTGTCGGTCCTTGTCGGCATTGGCAGCGTTGACCACCAGCAGCAGATGGTCAGGAGCCAGGCGGTAGACGATGATGTCGTCGATGACGCCGCCGCGCGGATTGGTGAGGAGCGAGTACTGTGCTGCGCCGTCGGTCAGAGCGGCAACGTCGTTTGTGGTCAATTGTTCCAGTAAGGGGATGGCGTCCGCGCCTCGCAGGTGAAACCTGCCCATGTGGCTGATGTCAAACATGCCCGCTCTCTGGCGCACCGCAAGTGCCTCTTGAATAATGCCGCTGTACTGCACAGGCATCCACCATCCAGCGAACTCCACCATACGCGCGCCCAGTCGGGAATGCGCCTGTGCCAGAGGAGTGCGCCGAAGTTCAACGTCGTGTTTTGCCATCGTTTTCTCCTTGTTTGCGCGGTGGTATCGTCGCTCGACCTACCAGTTTCAGGAAGCCGTCGCCCAGCTCTACCCTTTCCGCGATAAAAGCCGAGCCGAGGCGCAGGTCACGCTCTAAATCTATCACGGGATTTAGCGTAGAAACCACCTTCTGCACCACAGCAGGGTGCAGGTTTTCACCCTCCACGGCGACCTGCACGTTCTCTATCACCACCTGACGGCCGTTGTGAATCCCCACCTGCCCCCATGCCTCGAATCGCCATGCGGTAAGCAGCGCCGCCAGTTCGCCGACGATGCGGATTTCCGAAGGGGTTACCCGCACCTGTGGGTAGCGTACCTCAGGTAAACGACGCTTTACAAACTCACCCAGCCCCTCCTCGTCCAGCACAACCTGCCCCGCTCCCCAACCTGCGCCAAACACACGGATGCGCAAGCGGAACGTCGCTGCTCTGGAGTCGAGAGACACATTGGGAATAAGAGCTTCCAGCCGACGGACAGCAACCCCGCTCAGGTAAAAGTCTTCCAGCACAATCTGCACCTTCTCCGCTTTGCCTCGCCAACCAGGGATAGGCGGTTCAGCAAAGAAGGGCATCTGTGCAGCGCGAAAGTCGGAGGCATATACCCGGATGCTTTCTGCTCGCGCCAGCAGCGCACCCAATGCACCCCAGCGTGGTTGAATATCCACATACACCTGCCCGCTGCCACCGAGCTGCTGCAGGATTTGTCGTTCCGCCGCACGTTCCAGCCGACGAGTGTACTCTTTCGTGCCGCTGAGAATGAGTAACAGCGCCAGCGCGATACCGGCTGCTCGCCGTGCGTCAATTGCTATCACGCCCCTGGCCGGTGTCGCCAAACAGGATGCGGTAGAAGCAGTATACCAGTAACGCGGTAAAAAACGTCCATGCGCTCAGCATAAACACCCAGCCCTGCCAGCTCATTCAGGAAGCACCTCCGCTCGTTGCATGCTCTTGCGCACGTTCCACGTATACCAGATAGCGAATACCTGCACCAGGAAAACCAGCAGCACGAAGCCGCGCACCATCCAGATGTGCCAGCCGACCTCTAAACCTGCCGCCTCCAGTGGGCGTGTAAACAGCTCGCCCGTGATGAGCGGTCGCACGACGTTCTCGTAATACCACGTGCCCAGTATCGCTATCAGGAACAGCGGTGTAACGTACTTGGCGCAGTAGTAGAAGAAGCGCGGCACGCGCAACAGGGCGCCCTCGTGCATCTCCTGCCAGACTTTCTCGCCGCCGAAAATCCACATCAGGATAATGACCTCAATCAGCGCCATGAGCGGCGGCCCGAAGGTGCTCGACCAGAAGTCGTACACGTCGATGCCACCTTTTATCCACACCGCGAACTGCACGCCCACCAGCCACACCAGTCCCATTGTGAGCACGGCGCGAGAGCGGCTCATGCCAAATTCGTCCTCGAGGAAAGCGATGATGGGCTGACACATCGCCACGATAGAGGTCATCGCCGCGAAGAACAACAGCAGGAACCACAGGAAGCCCAGAATGTTGCCGGCGGGCAGGAAGCTGAAGATAGCGGGCATGGATACAAAACCGAGGTAGAAGCTGCCTTTGGCGGCGATCATCTGCGCCGCCGCCACGCCGAAGAACGCTGAAGCCGCAGGCAACGCGATGGATGCGCCAAGTACCACCTCGGCGAAGCTGTTTGAGGCAGTGGTGGAAAGCCCGGTGAGCGTCACATCGTCTTTGCGACGCAGGTACGAGGCGTAGCACTGGATAGCGCCCATGCCCAGACTGAGCGAGAAGAAAACCTGTCCTGCCGCCGCCAGCCAGGTTTTAGAGTCAAGCAAAACGAACACCTGTCTGCCATCGCGTTCAATAAACCACTTTGGTTCCCACAAGAAAGCGATGCCGTTCATCACACCGTATTCCTGCGAGACGGGGTGTCCCAGCGTGAACACGCGCACTACCAATCCGATAGCAAGCAGGAAAAGGAGAGGCATGGCGACTTTTGCCAGCACTTCGATACCGCCGGAAATACCTCTCGCCATCAGCCACAGGGTTAAGAGGTAGACCACTGCGAAAATGATTAGGGTAAACGCTTCGGGCTGTAGAAAGGCGCCGTCCGTTTCGCCAGAGTATCTTCCTAAAAACTCGTTATACGGCTTCAGCACGGTTTGGGAGATTTCCTCGGCGGTCATATTCTCATGTAGCTGCGCCTGACTGACGTGTGGTACCTGCCCCAATAGCGTCTTGATGCTATAACCAAGCGTCCACGAGCCGATGTAGGAGTAGTAAAACAGGATAAGCGTGGGAATGAACAACCCCAACACGCCGAGGTACTTGGCGATGGGATGCTTCCACATCAGCTGAAACATGGCAGGAGTAGTTCCATGTCCTCGTACGCCTCCGTAGCGACCCTGCGTCCACTCGAGCCACATGAGGGGTATTGCCATCAACAGTAAGCAGATGAAGTATGGGATGAGGAACGCCCCTCCACCGTTTGCTGCCGCCTGCCCCGGAAAGCGCAAGAAGTTACCCAGCCCGATGGCGTTGCCCGCCATCGCCAGCACCAGTCCGATACGAGTTCCCCAGTGTTCGCGCGAGCCTCCGTTTCCTGCCATCCGTTCACCTCGTCCGCTTGTGTGTGCAATATTTTACCTTGTGGCTTGCCGATTCCTGTCGCCTCTCAAAATGCTGTGTTCAATTGCACCACTGCTACGCCTCCGCGCTCCTTATCGCTGCCCAGCAGGGAATACGAAGCCACCCCCCGTGCATTGGTGAAAATCGCCTGATACAGCGCGCGCAACACGGTATCTTTGCTCAGTCCGTACCGCATGCCGAAGGTGACATAGTGTTCTTGCGGCTTTCCGGGGGCTGATAGCCCTGCGCCCGGGTTGAAACGCTGTGGGTCTTTGAGGTTCCAGAACGCCCCCTCATACGTTAGACCAAACTCCCAGCGAGCAAACGCTTGCCAGTGCGTGTTCACCACCAGATGGACCACCTCATCGTCTGTGCCAAAGCCTGCGGGAGGAGCAGCTTTGCCGGTGCCGGTATAAAAGCCTCCCCGAGCGTCCAGCGCCACGCTACCGATGCGCGTTCTCAGTCCAACATCCATACCGCGCAGGTCTGTGGGATTGTGCCAGTAGCCGATGCGTCCCCAGTAGCCTGGGGGCGCAAAGTACGGGCGAAAATCGCGATAACCCAACCACACGAGAGCCTCTTTGCCTGCGTTGTACTGCACCTTCGCCAGGAACGCCCAGTTGTCTTTATTCAACCGGTTGTCGCCGTGGTGTAGCAGGTCGCTCTGCGCGTAGACAGTGGCGATGTCCCAGCGGTCAGACGGCGACATCTCCACCTGCCATCCCCATACGTTCACCTGATTAACGGTTCCGAAGACGGTAGGAACATCTCGCCAGGCGTCCAGTACGAGGAACTGCGCTCCCACGTTAAAAGCGCGTCCCAGCCGAAGCGTCGCAGATGCGCCTGCGCTGTGCCTTGCGTGCACGATACCGTATGGGATGCGATTAGGGCGCTGGCGCAGCGGGTTGCCCGGTTGAAACAGATTGACCGCATCGTTGCCTGCGGAGACGCGCATGAAATCGGCGAGGGTGTTCGTGTTCACCGCGTTATGCCGGGCGGCGTAGAGCATCAGGCTCACCAGGTCGGTATCTATCTGAAACTTCAACCCGTCCATGCTGTAGTAGCCGCTGTCGTAGCGCGGTAACAGAGTGTATACATCTACATCAGGACGCCACAGAGTGAGGGGAGTGACCCTGTTTTCTATCCTGCCCACTGACAGGCTGCCCTGTCTACCGAAAAGATGAACGGGAAGACGCAGGTTGGCTTTCCACAGCAAGAAATCGGTTGCGCCCGGCGTGCGAGAGACGCCCGGCGCAAATTGTGAGGCAGAGCCAAGGTAGGTCAATAGATTCCCTACTACCAGAGCGGCTTCGCTGTGTAGCGTCGGCGATATGTCGGCGCGTAGTCTCAGGTTGAGCTCGTGTATAACGCGCACGTTGTTCAACAGCCCGCCGTTGAAGGCATATCCGTTCTGGTCTACTGCGCCTTTGTTGTCCATGCCGTGCGCGCCTCGCCCGATCAGGTCTACCGTGCCGCTAAAGAGCGTTCTCTGACGCAATCTCTGCTCCAGTGACCGCACCTGGCTTTCCATGCCTGAAATCTCGGAGCGCAGTCGGCGTACGTCTTCGCCCAGCGTTTGCAGGTCGCGTACAAACTCTTCGAACAGACGGTTCAGGACGCGCATCTGCTCTTCCAGCCTTTGCAATTGTTCGCCTGCGTTATCCGGTAGGGCACGCAGCTTTTCCCTCTCGTAGTCAAAAGTGTCATGGTCGATAACAGGCGGCGGGGTAATAGTGGGCGGAGGGGGCAACAAGATACGCTCTCTGAGCTCGTCTCTCAAATCATTCACACGACTTCTCACTTCTTGCAGGGCGTTGCGCAAGGCGACGGCAAACTCAGAGCGTGTTAGGGGTTTTGCACCGCCAAAAGAGCCATCAGGATAACCTTTCAGCACACCCTGCTGCACCAGCGTTTGAACTGCCTCGTACGCCCAGTGACCGGGTGGAACATCTTGCTGCGCAGGAGCAATAACACATACACCCAGAGCGATCGACAGAACCGCAAACGGTGTGAAGCGAGGCATGGTACACCTCCTGTCTGTTATCCGATAAATCGGGTTAAACAGTGATTCGCTGAGGCGTACAAGTGTCCTGCAAGCTATCGCCAGTCAACCCGGAGATACTCTGTGCTCCGACGTTTGTGGCTATTGCCGTTTGGTGCTGTGTCAGGGGGCGACCTAAGACTGCAGAGGATGCCATCGCTCCTCTGTCGTTCCGGGCGAAGCGAAGAATCTGGAGGATGCTTCACGGCGTTCAGCGTGACAGGGGTGCGAGGTGACAAATAACGTGTTTGCCACGAACGCAGCGAGGCGGCGATACTGGACGCCGTTACGCACAAATGCTTCATGTATGCTGACAGGAAAGGCAAAGTCCGGTATTCGCTCGAAGTATGGTGGTAAAGCAACCACAGGGGATCGATGTCTGTAAACCATCGGGAGGACAGCATGGGATATGTTCGTTGCAGCCGTGGGTTGTGGTCGTTTCTGGTAGAAGAGGAGACAGGCTTCGTGCGCGAGGTGTGCTACGGGGGCGAGCGGCTTGCCGTTGCCATTTATAGCGCGGTGCGAGGTCCCGACTGGAGCACTTACCCCGTTGCTCTCTCCGAAATGCAGTGGGGGGAGGCGTGGTGTTCGTGGAGGTCGCAGGCGCAAGGGGCGCCTTTCGGCTGGAGGACGGAGGTGGAAGTCAGTTCGGAGGGTTTCCACATAAGCATCGACGGCGTAGCCAGTGAAACCTTCCAGACCTGCCGAACCGGGCTTTGTATCCTGCATCCTTT
>JANWYZ010000270.1 GCA_025054895.1 bacterium
TGACATCAGGTGCTTTGTCACGCTGAGCGCGAGCGAGACGTCTCGTCTTCGCCCGGTCAATTCGCGCTCTCTGTGTAAAGTTCCTCTTTGAGCCAATGGGCGAACTCCTTATTCATTTTCGGCACCTCAATCTGCGCCATGAAGTTGGTATAGCTAATGTGCCGTCGCACCTCCTCGGTCACCGCTTCGTACAGTTCGGGCAACGTCTTGACGATAAGCACTGTTTCTGGTTCCTCCACAATGTCGCCCTTCCAGCGGTAGGCGCAGGTGATAGCAAACCAGTTGGTACACACCGCCAGCCGCTTTTCTAACAGGGCGCGGGAAATCGTCCGCGCCTCCTCATCAGTATTGAGCGTAACATACAGGATAACCATCGCCTGCGTGCAAGATAATGGTGTTTGCATGTACCGCCTCCTCTCATGGGGTAAGGGTAAACTCGGTCTGCTGTTGTTCGCCTTTCTGGAGGTGGAAGTGAAAAAGCTGCTTGCGTCCATGATGGGCGGCTTCCACCTGATAGCGTCCGAAGAACGCTCGCAGGCGCACCTGGCCGTTCTTGTCTGTTCTGCCCGACTGTACCGTTCGCCATTCTTCTCGCAAGAGGCGATGCAAGCGTTGCCAGGCGGGACGTGGGTTGCCATCGTTATCCAAAAGTCCGACCTCCGGTAACCATATCTCACTTCCCGCCAGCCCGAAGTAAATAATGCCAGCCACCTGTGGGTGTCCGAACACTGTACGATAGAATTCCTCGACGGCGTCCGCCTGCTTCTGCAGGTTCCACGTACCATCCTGATAATCACCCCTTATGGCAGACTCTGGAGACGAGGAGTATGCCAGTTCGGTGAAGTAGATGGGCAATCCCAGCTGCGTACCGAACGCCTCACATGCCTGCCATAACTCCTCTGGCGAGGGCCAGTAGGTTGCTGTCCAGTCGTGAGCCTGGATACCTACTGCGTGCAGTGGAACGTCCTTTTCCAGCAGCATCTGCAACAGTTGCAGGAAACGCTCGCGAGCGTTGGCATCGGCGAACAGGTCATACTCGTTAATCAGCAAGCAAGCTTGTGGATTTGCTTCGTGCGCCCAACGCAGCGAGTCTGCCACGTACGGGAAAACCCGTTCTAGAGGTTCGCGGAGGTCTTCCGGCTTATCCCACTCACCCCACACCCGGCAGTGTATCGGCTCATTCACCACATCCCATATCATGTTCACATCGCAATAGTGCCGCACTTCGCGCTGGATGCGCCTTCTGAGCAGCTCGTACTGAGTAGCAGAGTCGTACTGAAACAGCCACAGGGGCTGAGCCGTTTTCGGGTATTCGCCATATTGCCTGCTCCATACCAGCATGTGACCGTAGAAGTGTTGCACACCATTGGGAAGACACCATTCATGGATGAAACGTCGCCTTTCTTCAGAAAGAGGCTTACCCTCGTCAGGTTCGTACTGCCCCCAGTTAAACTCCAGCAGCTCCACGAAGTTGAACAGTTCGCGCACGTGCTGTAACGTACGCTCGTCTCGATAGTGGGAAGGACGCAACGGTACACCGAACAGGAAATCGTGGCTTTGCTGCTCTATACTTACGGGAACATCTGTGGCAGGCGAACCATCAGGAAGACGAAAAGTCAGCACTGCTTCCCCTTTGCGGTATTTCTCCACTCCCCCCGCTGATGGAACAGAAGAGGCTGCATAGCCCATTTGAAAAGCGACCCTCCTGGTGTGTTCGGAGTAAGCGGCTTCTTTTTTTACCCATCCGGGCTGAACTTGTCGGGAAACAGCGACAGGTGTACGGGCTTTACCGTGCCCGACTGCAGTAGCACCAATACCCACCCTCCTGCGCCCGGGGATGGGGTATCACGGCGGTTTTCGACCTTAAAGTAAGTTGCCCAGTGCCAGTTACAATCCGCCAGAGGCGTTTGCTCGCCCCATTTTCCCTCGCCGTAATCAGGAAACGGTTGCCACCAACCCAGTTCGTGTGCAATACCCCAGTTGGGAATATAGTCGTAGCTTACTCCCGTCGGCAGATACAGGTTGCCCTCCAAACGAGGATTACCCGTGTGTTGCCCTTTGCGCGAATCGGATGGGCAGATGAAGAGTTGCGCGGAGGGCTGATAGGCGGGGTAGAGCGCGCTCAACCGGGGCGGTAAAGCCTCGTAATCCTGCAGGTACATGCGCGCCGCGATACCTATCTGGCGTAGCTGGCTGATACAGGAGGTGCGCCGGGCGCTCGCTCGTACCTGCGCAAAGACAGGGAAGAGTATTGCTGCCAGCAGCGCGATAATAGCAATTACGACAAGCAGCTCTACCAGAGTGAATGCAGACTGATAACGTTTCATAGTGTGCTCCTGAATACGGGTTGTACCCACCTTTTATGATGTCACAGAGAAGGGGTTGGTTACAATAGTCAATGTTCCTCTTGCTCCTTTGCCCTCGGATGCGCCTTCTGGTACACCTCCTTCAATCGTTCTCGGCTAACATGGGTGTAAATCTGCGTCGTGGTGAGGTTAGCATGTCCCAGCAGTTCCTGCACAGTGCGCAAGTCGGCTCCGCTATCCAGCAGGTGTGTGGCAAACGAGTGGCGCAGGGAGTGCGGCGTGGGCTTGAAGCCGCTCTTCAGCTCGGGGGCGTAGCGGTCTATCACCCGGCGTACGCTGCGGTCAGTCAGGCGTGTACCACGCCCGTTCAGGAACAGCCAGCCTTCATCCTGTGTTTTCCCCCTCGCCAGCAATTGAGAACGAGCGTGGCTCAGGTACTCGCTTAACGCCTCTTGCGCTGCCCGTCCGAACAGCACAAGCCGCGCCTTGTTACCCTTGCCCAGCACCTGGATGACGTTCTGATTCCAGTCGATATCCTGCAAACGCAGCTTCGTCAGCTCGCCCACTCGCATACCGGTTGCGTACAGCAGTTCCAGTATCGCCCGGTCCCGTGCTGATAGCGGATCGTCACCTGACGGAGCGGTCAGGAGGCGGTCGACTTCCTGCTGAGCCAACACCTTCGGCAACTGCTGGTCGTGGCGAGGAGCATGTACTGCTTGCGCGGGATTGCTCGGCACGATACCGTGCTGCTGCAGGTACTTGAAGAACGCCCGTAACGCCGCAAGTTTGCGCTCGATGCTACGCGGCGACATCGCCAGGCGGTGTAGCTCCGCCAGAAATGCTCGTACGGAGGCGGGTTGTACCTCCCGCCACTTTGCTGGCGAGTACTCCCGCTCCAGAAACTCCGCGAACTGTACAATGTCGCGCGTGTAACCGCGCAGGGTGTTTTCAGAGGCGCGTCGGCGGTGGCGCAGGTCGGCGGCGAAAGCGTCTATCCATCTATAGAGGTTACCACTGGAGTCCATCGAGAAACTCCTTCAAAGAGCGCTGTGCCCGTTGCACCTTCGCGGCGATACGCGCCTGACGGTCGCGCACGAGTGGTTCCGGCTCAGGCAATAAGCCGAAGTTCGCGTTCATCGGCTGAAATTGCTTGCCGGTGTAGCGGCTGATATAATCCAGCAGTGCTCCTGTCATCGTGTCAGGTGGTAGCGTCACAGGCGGTATCCCTTTTACCAGTCGCGCGGCGTTCAATCCTGCTACGATACCACACATTGCGCTCTCGATGTAGCCTTCCACGCCTGTAATCTGCCCGGCAAAGAAGATGCCTGACTCGAAGCGCAGTTGCAAAGTGGGTTCCAGCAGCGATGGGGAGTGGATGTAGGTGTTGCGGTGCATCACGCCATAACGTACAAACTCGGCGTTCTCCAGAGCCGGGATCAGGCGGAACACACGTTTCTGCTCGCCCCACTTCATGCGCGTCTGGCAGCCAACCAATCCGTACAGCGTGCCTTGCAGGTTCTCCTGACGCAGCTGCAGCACCGCGTACGGGCGTTTACCTGTGCGTGGGTCTATCAATCCCACCGGTTTGAAACGGCTGAAGCGCAGTGCATCCTTGCCTCGCGCAGCGATCTCCTCGATGGGCAGACATCCTTCAAAGTAGTGTGGTTCCTCAAAATCGTGCGGCTGTATGGTCTCTGCCGATAACAGCGCATCCACAAAGGCTTTGTACTGCTCGCGCGTCATCGGGCAG
>JANWYZ010000271.1 GCA_025054895.1 bacterium
GCAAAGCCCCCTTCTCCGTGCAGGAGAAGGGGACCAGGGGCGATCTGAACTAAGGTACTTCCACGCGCACGCGACGCTCTACCATACCGTCGTCCGTTCGGGTGCGCACGATGAATATCACTGTGTCGCCCGACTTGCGCTCGGAGACGATACGGTGTACCTCGTCCACGCTGTTCACGCGCTGACCGTCTACTCGCACGATAACATCGCCCACGCTCAGTCCTGCGTCGTCCGCTGCGCTTCCGGGCACAACCTCAGTAATCACCACGCCCTGCGTATCGCGCGGGAGGCGGAATCGCTCTACCAGTTCGGGCGTTAACCGCTCGATGCTGATGCCCAGCTTGCGTCCGCTCTCTTGCGGCTGCTCGCTCTGGCGGTTCCGGGCTTCCACGTCAGGCGCTTCGCCCACTTTCACGCGCACGGTCATCTCACGCCCGTTGCGCACGATTTTGACCGGAACCACTGTGCCCGGCTCAGTGCGCGCCACCATGTCGCGGAAGTCTACCTCGCCTCGGACTGGTTTGCCGTTGTATTCTACCACCACGTCCTCGACCTGAATGCCAGCCTGAGCCGCTGGCGAGCCATCCGTGACCGACGTAATCAACGCGCCTTGCCGCACCTTCAGCCTCTGCGCATCTTCGGGCGTCACGTCGGCAGGCATCACTCCGAAGAAACCACGCACCACCTTACCCCGCGTGATGAGCTGCTCCATCACGAAGCGAGCGGTGTTAATCGGCACAGCGAAGCCGATGCCTGCAAAACTGCCCGTTGGGGACTCGATCGCCGTGTTGATACCGATGACCTCGCCGCGGATATTCAACAGCGGGCCGCCCGAGTTGCCCGGGTTAATGGAAGCGTCCGTCTGGATGAGGTTGGGGTAATATCGTTGCCCCTGTGTCATGCTTCCAATAGATTCGCGCCGACCGAGCGCGCTTACCACGCCAACGGTCATGGTGTTCTCTTTACCGAACGGGCTACCCAGCGCAATAGCCCACTGTCCGACGCGCACGGCGTCCGAGTCGCCCAGCTTAGCGGTGGGCAAACCTGTGGCGTTGACCTTAATCACCGCGATGTCGCTGCGGAAGTCGCGCATGACCTTGCCTTCCAGCCTGCGTCCATCGCTCAGCACCACTTCCACACGCTCTGCCCCAGCGACCACGTGGTCGTTGGTCAGGATGTATCCGTCGCTCCGCACGATCACTCCTGAACCTACTCCTCGTGTGGGAATAGGTACGGTTTCAGGGGCGCGGTTGTCGCGCCGAAAACCAAACGGAAGCGGGATATCGTCCGGTATCTCAAAGCGCAGGCTGGGTCGGCTCACGTTTCTTCGGGCGTAGATAGTGACCACCGCCGGCGATACCTCGTCTGCCACCCGCACAAACGCGCTTTCCATCGCCTCCGCTGCGCTGAGCGCCTCTGCGGTGGACACAGCAGTTGTGGTGGAAACGGTGCGCGCTGTGCCCTGTGCCAGCGTCACGCCCGGCCTCTGGAAGGCTGTTGCGAGGAACGCCCCCAGCGCCACGCTGAACAGAATCATTAGAGTGAGCACCCACGCTCTTGGCTGTGGAGTTGTCACCGTTCATCCCTCCTCGTCTCAGGTGGTATAGTGGAAGCAGAGGGAATATGTTTATCCCTCTGCTCTAACGTTCTACCGATAATATCGGACGGAGACCAGCGAAGTCCGGTTATCATAGGGGTATAGCGGTATCTCTGCTGGAATGAAAGGTTGCCTGCGCAGATGCAGCTTGCCAGACAGGTAAGCATCCAGCGTAGCCCGATCGATCTCGCTCGCCAGCCCTGAGGCGGCGACAAAGCCTTCCTCCTCGCCGGGGGAGCGGGGTTGTACGCCCAGGTACCATGCTCCCACAGCGATCGCTGCTACAGCGGCAGCAACTGCAACCGGCCGCAGCAACCTCCCCGGTAAAGTCCATCGCCAACCGCCTACGGGGGCGGGTGTGTGGAGCACTTTTTCCACCAGACGCTCCTCCAGTGTAAGGGGAGGAGATACCACAGGCATCTCGCTCAGCAGGCGCTTTACCTGCAGCAGTGTCTGGTATTCACGCCAGCAATCTGCGCAGCTATCCAGATGCCTCTGGATGGCAAGCATATCGACACCCGGCAGCTCTCTGTCGATATAGCAAGAGAGCAAATTCTGCACTTTACCGCAGTTCATCATTCGGTCACCTCTCCACGCGCTTTGGCTTGTTGATACGCTTCGATGCGTTGACGAAGAAAGCGCCTGCCACGATGCAGTCGCGAGCGCACCGTGCCCAGCGAACAATGCATCGCCTCGGCAATCTCCTCGTACGATAAACCCTGGATGTCTGCCAGGACTACGGTAGTCCGAAAGTCGGGTGGCAGCGCATCCAGAGCGCGCTGGATGTAGTCCTCCAATTCCTCAGACATCACTATGGTTTCCGGATTGGAAGCTGCGTCGGGTATCTCGAACTGCACCTCTCTATCTGAGTCTTGCAGGTTCATCGGTTGGTCAAGCGACTGTACTTGCAGCTTGGGTCGCCGACGCAGCATGTCGATAAAGGCGTTGTTGACGATGCGGTACATCCAGTTCTCGAAAGGCATGTCGCGGTTGTAGCGGTCAAAGAACCGGAAAGCGCGGATAAATGCCTCTTGCGTCAGGTCCTCCGCATCGTCTCGGTTGCCGGTCAGGCGATAGGCAATGTTGAACACCGTTCTGTGGTGACGGCGCATGAGCGTTTCAAACTCGGAGCGTGCGTCGTGCCAGCCGGCTGTAGCCTCTTTTGTCCATTCCATTGCGGGTCGTCCTCCTGTTGGATATTACGGCGATATGGGCGGCGTCGGTTCCCTATCAATAAGACTCCCCGCCGCGCTGTTGCGTTGCACGGCGGGGGAGGCGCTAGTCCTGTTCGGGGGCGGGTAATGGTTCGAGGAGCATCTCTTTGGTGTAGATGAAGCGGTCGCGGTGGTAATCGGCGAGCTCATAGTTGTCGCGCAGCACGATTGCCCCGGTCGGACACGCTTCCTGGCAGTACCCACAGAAGATGCAGCGCAACATGTTGATCTCATAGCGTATCGCGTACCGCTCGCCGGGAGAGTAGCGATTCTCGTCGGTGTTCTCAGCCGCTTCCACATAGATACAGCGCGCTGGACATGCGCCTGCGCACAGCGAACAGCCAATACACCGTTCCAGACCGTTGTCGTAACGGCGCAGTACATGCCTCCATCGCGTGCGGGGGTACATCGGGCGCTTTTGCTCGGGGTACTCCACCGTAATCGGCGCATGGAAAGGGGGCTGATGCCGGAAGGTAATACCCAGTCCATGAGCCAGGGGCAGCACCGTTTTGACGAATCGCTTCGCTACCTGCGTTATCATCCTGTAGAGACCTCCTCACGCTTCAAAGGGGTGAGTTCGATAATCATACCCCGATGTTGCTGGCGGATCTTGCGCTGCAACTGCAGTAAACCGTACAGCAGCGCATCGGGTGAAGGCGGGCAGCCGGGCACATACACATCCACCGGCACTATCTGGTCCACCCCTTGCAAAATGGCATAGTTGTTGAATACGCCGCCGCAGGAGGCGCACGCGCCCATCGAGATAACCCACTTGGGGTTGGGCATCTGGTCGTACAGCTGGCGCAGCACGGGACCCATCTTCTTGGATACCCGTCCAGCCACTATCATCACGTCCGCCTGGCGAGGGCTGGGGCGAAAGACCTCCGAACCAAAGCGCGAGATGTCAAACCGAGCTGAGACGGTAGACATCATCTCAATCGCACAACACGCCAGCCCGAAAGTGAGTGGCCAGAGGCTGTTGACGCGCCCCCAGCGTACCAGGTCCTCCAGCTTCGCCAGCAAGATGTTGCCCTGTTGCTGTAATCCGGGCACCTGGGGCATGGTCGAATCGTGCGCGGCTATTTCCACAATGCGTTTTGCCATTGTTTTTGCTCCTCTGTTGGTTTCATGACCGAGATGCTTCGCTTGCGCTCAGCATGACAAGCGCTGGAGGGTCGCGCTCCGTCGCGACCACGCAAACCTGACGGCTCGGCAGGAGCCTCGCCCTCCACCCTTTTTGT
>JANWYZ010000272.1 GCA_025054895.1 bacterium
CGTTCGTAATCACCCCCGCTGTGCCAACGGGTCCAAGTTGATGCCCCTCCCCGTTTGGACGCACAAACGAAATCGCCTCTGTATAGCGCCCCCGCCATTCCCGTGCTGCTATCTGTAGAACGCTATATTCGCCTTCGCCGAAAAACAGACAACGAGACCCTTTGCTGGCTCCAGAAAGCGACCCTTGTGCTTAATGCAAAAACAACGGCAACCCAAAGACCTAAAAAGGAATGCTCTGCCGCTCCTGTCAGAAGATAGGAGCGCACCTTCTCGGAAGCTCTAAGCGCTAGCCAGGCATCGTAAGCCGCCAAACTGAGCCACCCAAACACCTCCAGAAGGGCAGGCAAACCGAGAACAATCCACTTCGCTCGGGTGCGACGAATATCGTCATACAAAGTTAAGCCGGCTACCAAGCCACCAACGGCAAAGGACAGCAAACAGGCAACGACGTGACCAGCTACCGTCACAACCGCGAAGATGGCATCGAGCAGGTAGTATACCAAGCCTGCGACAAGTGTCATGCTGAGCCACGTTGCCACTATGCTGAAAAGGATATTGTGCCTGAATCCACGAGCCATATCAGAAGTGCCCCCTTAGCGTATTTTTACAATGCTGTGCGCGGACGATGCATCCCTCCCGACATCTATCCCTATCGCCCATGTCAGAGCAGGTTTCCTCACACCAACTGTCACATTCAAACATACAGCGGTTGCAATATGCGCGTCTGACCATCCATTTTAGCCTGGGGTCACGTAACCAGCGCATGCACCATGCCTCAAGGGCGGTTGGGGGACAGCGAAAACCTCAGGTGTAGCGCCATCCAGCAGCTGTAGGAGACAGGCATGTTACTGTACCTCCTGGCGTTGGCTGCCTTTGAGCGACATTACCCTTCGCCCACGCAACGACAGTATCCGCTGCGGGAACAACTTCTGTCGGACAGGCTTCTGTAAGTAGAGACTCGTCGAACCTCTTCTGGGTTTCCCACCTCCACGGCGTCTGCGCACTGCCCTGCTCATACCGCAACACCCCGAACACGTCAACCAGGTTGTTGCTGATGACGCTGGCAGAGCTGTTGGTAATCACCCCCGCTGTGCCCAACGGGTCAAAGTGGTGCCATTCGCTGTTTCGGCGTACCAGCGCGATGCCCTGCAAATACAGCGCACTGGTCGCCCAGCTGCCGCCCTCCAGCGGCTTCTGCTGCTCTACCAGCTCGCCTGCGCCACACGCCACGACGGACAGTTGTTGTCAGTTCTTATCCTTGATAAACCACAGGTTGACCATGTTGAGTAGTTCCTCACGTTTGTTGATAGTCACAAGAGCAACGTCCTTGCCGACTTTGAAAATCTCTTCGCTGCCAGAGACTTCTCTTGCTTCTATCAGCCGCGCCTCGACGACGAGCTTGTTCTCGATGCTAAGACGCAGCCTTTGGAACCCAATGGGTATTGCCTCCTCCCGTGGTACCCATATCGTCAAGCGCCCCCTGTTGTCATTACTTACTCCCACCATAGGCCACAGAGTGTCAGTGTCCCACACTGTACAGATGGAAGAACCTACTTCTTCGGTGCGCAATGGCTTTGTGGGAAACGGTATCCTCTCTGTGACCAAGAAACCGAAGGGAAACGCAATGCCGCCTAATTGCAAGAGAACTAGCCCATCGGGAAGCGAAGGATAGAGCCATCCTTTACGTGCATCGCGGTAGAAAAACACAGCGCGCTCGCCGTCCGTCATCCATACCTCGCCGCGCTCTCCCACAACGCGAACCTTTGGTCCTTGCCGATAGACTTCTACCAGCGTCAGCTCGAGTCGGTCCGCGCTTGGTTGCTGTATCTCGAGAGTAGCAACAGCGATCCGGTAGTAGAAGCACTTCTCTGGGACCACTGTGTTTTGTAGGCGATCTCCTGTTACAGCCAACAGATTCAGTCCCATCAACGCGAGGAAAACCGGATGCATTTTACACACCTCCCTATTGGTTCATTGCTCTTGATTCTTTCAGCTGCCACCCTCCAGCGGCTTCTGCTGCTCCACCAGCTCGCCTGCGCCACACGCCACGCCGCACGGGTAGAGTGTCTATATAGCAAAAATATATTATTCTAATCACTTTTTATGCATCGCTGCCCTATCTCTTTCATTATCGTGAGAAGCCCTTTTGGCACTTTCAGCACACTATATAGAAACGCCCTACTGATTTCGTTTTATCACAGCACTTGCGGGTTTGTCAAACATTTTTGTGGAGGAGAGGAAAGAACTTTTCGGTAACGTCAACCGTGCTCGATAACGCGAAGAATCTGTCCATCTGCGACGGAAATCATGGGCTATACCACCTGCATGGGTTTTCCGTGTCGTAACTCGCTGTTTCAACGGTGTACGACAAACCAGAGGATGAGATTGTCTTCTCAAGCAAAACCTCTGCCGTTGCGGGTATCCTTATTATTGCAAGCGTTCAGGCTGCCGAGGTGAGAAATGACGCGCGGACGGAGAAAGCTGTTTGTAGCGCTGGGCGTTGTGGCTATTTTGCTGGTGATAATCGGCGTACGATTCACCCTGCCTGCGCCGAAGGTGGAGGTGGTTCGTCCTGCACAGCGCGACGTGGTGGAGGTGGTAGTAGCGACAGGACGGATTCGCGCGCTGGTGCAGAGCGAGGTGGGTAGCGAGACGGGTGGCGTGGTCGAGCAGGTGCTGGTGCGCGAGGGCGACGCCGTTCGGGCGGGGCAACTCGTGGCTCAGCTGCGTCGAGGCGAGTTAACAGAACAGCTGCTTGCCGCGCAAACCGCTGTGGAGACCGCACAACGAGAGTTACAGCAAATATCGCGTGGAAGCCGTCCCGAAGAGATAGCGCGTGCCCGCGCCGAGCTCGAACAAGCAGAGCAAGTCGGGCGCGCCCGTCTGGAGGCAGCGTTGCAACGGCTGAGACAGCTGGAGTCAGGCGGACGCCAGGAGGAAGTGGCTCAAGCGCAAGCCGCCCTTTCAGAAGCGGAGGCGCGTCGCCGACAGGCGGAGGCAGACCTGCGCCGCACCCGTCAGCTATACGAAGCAGGCGCGCTCAGCCGCGCCGACCTGGAAAAGGTCGAGACCGCGCTGGAGGCGGCGCGCGCCGCAGGAGAAAGCGCACGGGCGCAGGTGGCGCTGGCGCGTCAGCCGGTACGTCAGGGAGAGATTGAGGCGGCGCGGGCGGAGGTGCGCTCAGCGCGGGCAAGCTACGAGCAGTCGGTGCGGGCGGCGCGGGCGAACCTGCAACTGCTGTTGCGCAAACCCCTGCGGGAAGAGGTAGAGGTTGCACGTGCACGCCTGCGTCAGGCGGAGGCGAATGTGCGGCTGGTAGAGGAGCGACTGCGCCAGCGCAACGTGTTCGCGCCGATCAGCGGGATCGTAGTACGGCGTAACGTGGAACCCGGGCAGAGCGTGCTGCCCGGACAGAGCCTGCTCGCCCTCGCCGATATGAACCGCGTGGAAATCCTGATGGAGACCGACGAAGCGAACATTCCCAAACTGGCGGCATCACAACCCGCCATAGTGGTCGTACCCGCCTATCGCGACCAGCCCTTCCGCGCGACCGTGGCGCAGGTGGGACCCGAAATCGACGCCCTGCGAGGTGTGGTTACTGTGCGCCTCAAGCCTGATACAATACCGCCTTTCCTGCGCCCTGATATGACCGTCGACGTAAGCGTGGAGGTGAGGCGGCTCAGCAACGCCCTCACCGTGCCCGTAAGTGCGGTGGTCGCCCGCAGCGGCGAGGCGGTGTTTGTCGTGCAGGACGGAGTGGTGCGCACGAAGCCAATCAAGGTGCTGGCACGCGGCGAAGAGGTGGTGGCGGTGGAGGGACTCAACCCGCAAGACCTGGTGGTCAGGCAAGCTTTGCGTATACGGGAAGGGCAGAAGGCAACGCCGCAGCTGAGCAGGTGAGGGCAACGCATGTTCCAGAAGAAACCACCGCCTCTCGATTGGTCGTGCTCCGTCGCGACCGCGCAGCATGGCAACACTGGAGGGTCGCATTCCATCGCGACCGCGCAAAACCGACGGCTCGGACGGAGCCTCGCCCTCCA
>JANWYZ010000273.1 GCA_025054895.1 bacterium
CTTCGCTCCAGTTGACTTCCTGCGCGTAATCCCGCAAAATGTAAACAACATCCTGTGAATAAAGCGGAGGAACAGTTTGCTCATGCGACGTTGGCTTTTTGCCGTCGGTGGGGTAGTGTTGTGGTTTGCCATCGGTACTGCCTGGGCGTCGGTTTCGAAGGTTGCGATTCTTGTGCAGCTGGAAGACCCTTCCCAGAGAGCCTTCACGATGGAGTACAACCTGCAAAATGTTGAATCTCGCACGATAACCATCGCGATACCGACATGGACGCCCGGCTGGTATCAAACGATGCCATACAGTGAGGGCATTCAGGAGATGCGGGCAGAGAACGAACAGGGCGAGCCGCTGGCTGTGCAGCCGGTGAACCACTACAGCTGGCGGATAGAAACAGGCGGCACGCGGACAGTGCGCCTGAGCTATCGTGTACTGGCGCGTGAAGAGGGGATGGGCTTCTTCGGCGTGGCAATGGGACCTCGTCACGCCTTCATCAATGGCGCCGCTGCCTTCGTGTACGAGGTCGACTCCAAGAAAGCACCGCACGAGGTGCGCTTCCGGCTACCGGCAGGCTGGCAAGTGGCAACCGCGATGGATTTCCACTCACAAAGCGAGCTGAGACCTTTTGGGGATGTTCGCGACACTTTTGTTGCGCCCAACTACGACGAGCTGATAGACAGCCCTATCCAGATGGGACAGTTTGAGGTGCGGGATTTCCGCGCCCGGGGCGTGCCGATGCGCGTAGTGTTTGCTTCGGAGGCGGGTGACATCCTGTGCAACATGGACAGGATAACCGCGGACTTCCAGCGCATCGCCAACGTGGGCATTGACCTGTTTGGCAATGCACCGTTCAAACGCTACCTGTTCATTATCCACCTGAGCAGTAGAGGATTTGGCGGCGGGTTGGAGCATTTGAGCTCAACGGTGCTGAACGCGCCCGATCGGCGGGGCCTTAACCTCAATGCGCTGGCGGCGCATGAGTATTTTCACGCCTGGAATGTCAAGCGCATCCGTCCGAAGGTGCTGGGACCGTTCGACTACACACAGCCGGTGCGCACCCGGGCGCTTTGGTGGTGCGAGGGGGTAACGGATTATTATGCCACCGTGTTGCTGGTAAGAGCAGGGCTCATTGGCGACCGTGCCTTCTGGCAGGACATGGAGCGTGAAATCCACGCGCTGGAGAACAATCCCGCTCGGGAGCGCGTCACGCTCGAAGAATCTAGCTGGAAGGTATGGGAAGGCAACGGTATGGGGTACGGCGGCTTGAGCTACTACAACAAGGGAAAAGTGGTGGGCTTTCTGCTGGATGTCGCCATTCGCGGCACCACCAACAACCGCAGGAGTCTGGACGATGTGATGCGTTTCCTGATGGAACGCTACGCATACCCCAAACCCGGTTTTGAAGAAGACGGGATCCTCCAGGCTATCAATCGGGTAGTGGCGCAGGACATGAGTGCGCTGTACCGACAACTGGTCGCCAGCACAGATCCCCTGCCGTATGACGAGATTCTGAGGTACATCGGCTTTCGGCTGGAACGCCAGACAACCTCTACCACGTATTTTGGTGCGACGAGCGTGGTGGATAGCATTGGGCGCGTCATCGTGCAGGCGGTAGAGTCCCAAAGCCCGGCGTTTCTGATGGGACTGCGGTCTGGGGACATTGTGATGGAGGTGGACGAACAGCCTGCTGAGATACGTATTGAAGAGGTGGTCTCGCGCAAAAAACCTGGCGAACCGATAAAAATAGCGGTATGGCGCGCCGGGCGGATGATGGTAATGGAGGGCAAAATCGGGGGCGAAAGGCGTTATTCTGTCCGATTGACGCCTCTGGAGACCAACGACGAGTCGGTGATACGGGCGCGCGAGGGCTTGTTACGCGGTACCACGCGCGTTTCGGCGGGGCAAGGTAACGTCAGGTAGAAGGAGTACGTTAGACCGGTGAGTAAAGCAACACGCTTCCTGTGGTATGTGGGCCCGATGATAGCGTGGATGGTGGTGATTTTTGTCATGTCTACCGAGATCGGTTCGGCAGCGCGTACAGCGGGATTGCTTTACAAACTCTTACAACGCTTCTTCCCGGATTGGCTGGCTCAGGCAACGCCCGAGCAGCTGTTCGAACTGCATTACTGGGTGCGCAAGGGAGCGCACTTCACCGAATACTTCATCCTGGCGCTTCTGGCTTATCGCGCTTTCCGCTATGGCGAGGCATGGCGACACTGGCGTGCGCTGGGTTTCTCGGGCAGCTTCAGCATCCTGTATGCCTTCACCGACGAGTTCCACCAGGTGTTCATCTCCTCGCGAACTCCGTCGTTGCGCGACGTGGGTATCGACGCGCTGGGGGCAATGACGGGCTTTGTATTGCTGGCAGCATTGTACGCCTGGCAGAGCGTACGCGAAGCGCTACAAACTGCACCGGTACAAACGGTTACTCGTGCGACCGACTAACCTCATCTCGCACACGACGCACAAAAGCGGAATCGTACGCCCCCAGCCTCCCCGCTTTACGATAGTGCGCCGCGGCATGTTTTACCATGCCCATCCGTCGATAGGTATCGGCTAGCAGGTAGTGATAACTGGGGTTGTCGGGGTTCAGGCGGATCGCCTGGCGGAAGGCAGACGCTGCTTTGGACAGAGACCGGGTATGCAGATACATAATGCCTAAACAGGCGTTGTAGTAATCGTCGTACGGAGCAAACACTGTAGCCAGACGCATTTCATAAGCCGCCTCTTCATATCTTCTAAGGCGTGCGAACATATCGCCCAGCGCGTAGTGGTAGAAGGCATCAGAGTTGGCTGTTTGCACACACAGCACCATCTGCTCGATAGCTTCGCGGATTTCGCCGTGTTCAAACAGCGTTTTGGCAAGGCGGTAACGGTAGAACGGGTTTTGCGGACTGAGCTCCACAGCCTTCCGATATTCCGCAATAGCCACCTTTAGCAATCCGTAGCGGCGGTATACCTCGCCCAGTCGGAAGTGGGGTTCTGCTCTTCTGGGGTGGCTTCGCGCCGCTTTGCGATAGTGTCGCACCGCTTTGAAGGACATATCCGCCAGCAGATAGGCATCCGCAATGCGCAGATGGGCGTCCAGTGAATCAGGCTCTGCTTGCATCATGCGCTTGTAGGCGCTGATAGCTTCCTCAATCAGACCCTGCGCCAGGCGATCGTCGCCCTCTCTAGCCGCTTCTTCTACCTCTTCAGGTATGGTGGTCTCCAGGTCGGCGCTGTGCAGGTCGTTTTCCACCATAGCCTCCAGGCGCGCCGCTTCCTCTGGCGTAAGCGACTCGATCTCCAGCAGGTCTATCTCGTCCAGCCACAAGTTTGGGTCGTTATCCAGCTCGTATGGGTATTCCATCTCTGATTCCTGTACTTGTCGCTACCGCTCCAATAAGTAATCATGGCAATTTCGCCTTGCCGCATGAGCTCCGGTAAAGCCGCACCATTGCATTAAACCAGAAGAGGCTTGCTTGTGTCAAGCGTGCGCATTGCTGCCCTTGACAAACGGCGAAGGCATGATGTATATTACATGTGCAAACTCCGCTGCTATATGCGTGGGGGGATGCCCGAGCGGCCAAAGGGAGCAGACTGTAAATCTGCCGGCGGAATGCCTTCGGGGGTTCGAATCCTCCTCCCCCCACCATTCCCAGATTTGCGAAAGAGCATAGCAGGCAGCGGTTCGCTATAACGTGAGCCCCCGTAGCTCAGAGGGAGAGCGCGTCTTTGGTAAAGACGAGGTCACGGGTCCGAGTCCCGTCGGGGGCTCCATCAGAGCGAAGAAACTATCGGCTGCTCCGGTGCCGCACCCGTGCACGCGCCGACAGCCCCTGTTCAAAACGATTGGGAGGTCAGCACTAAATGGGCAAGCAGCGATTTGAGCGCACGAAGCCGCATGTAAACATCGGCACGATTGGTCACGTGGATCACGGCAAGACCACGTTGACGGCAGCCATCACTCGCGTTTTAGCCAAAGAGGGTTTGGCGGAGTATCAGCCTTACGAGCGCAT
>JANWYZ010000274.1 GCA_025054895.1 bacterium
AGCGGGTTGACGGTAGTCGCGAACAACCTGAAGGAGCCGCTGCGCGTGGGAGCGCTGACCCTGCCGCAGTTCGGCTGGTTGGCGACGGGCGCAGGAGTGACCGCCTACACCGCCCTGAGGCAGGGTGTGGTAGTGGATTACGCCGAGACCGCCCACTCGGTGTTTGCCAACGCACGACACAGCGCGCACTGGAACGTGACGGGTCTCAAGCGTATCCGCGTCGAGGTCGCCCGTTTCGAACAGACGGGGACGCGCACCTTCCGCGTAGCCTATCGCTGGCGCGTGGACGAGCCGTTAGACGGCGACTACCTGTGCTTTGTGCATTTTAGCCAGCTCCCGCCCGAGCCTTGGGACGAGGGCATCCGCTTTCAGCAAGACCACCCCTTACCTAAGCCCACCAGCCAGTGGCGACCGGGAGAGGAGGTCTTCGATGGCGAGTACACGGTTGCCATCCCCGAAGGGATAGCCGACGGCGACTACCAGTGGACAATCGGCTTGTTCACGCCTGGGGGCAGGCGTGTACCTCTGCTAGGCGAGGTAGACCGTCATGGGCGCAACCTGCTGGGCGTGCTGCAGATACGCGATGGGGGCAGGACAGTGCGCTTCGTGCCAGAAACCCGCACGGGAGAGGAGCGGCTGGCGCTGTATACCGCCCACCTGAACCGCGAGGGGAAGGTCGTCGATTTCGGCGCAGTGCGCACCAACGCGAGCGTGCTGATTCGTCGACGGGGGCGCGGCTGGGAGCTGTTCGCCTACCCGCGCGAGGGGGAGCTGGTGGTAGACCTGAACACAACGCGCTTCCCCCTGCCCAGGCAGGTGCGCTGTGAGGGGGGCAGGACGCCTACTTTACAGCCTCAGCGGCGAGGCAACTGGTGGCGTCTGCGCCTCAACGGGGCGCGCACATACCGCTGGGAGTGAGCAGGTGAAGAAGTCTACCGTGCGGTGGAGCAGTACAGAATAAGCGCGTCATCTCTTGGTGGCAGAATCCACCGTTGCCGGTGACTCCTTCTATATGCTATCATTAAAAGCAGCATCTCAAGCGACCGGAGCGAACAATGGAACCATTGATATACGAACTCTCTTCTCCGGGCAGGTGTGGAGTGAACTTGCCAGAATGTGATGTCCCGGAATATCCGGCAGAGCACTTGCTGGGCACAGAAGACCTGCGAAACGACCTTCCTTTGCCTGAAGTGAGTGAATTAGATGTTGTACGTCACTTTACCCGCCTCTCTCAGCGCAACTACGGTATCGAAGTCGGCTTCTATCCGCTGGGTTCGTGCACGATGAAGTATAACCCGCGTGTGCATGAGAAGGTAGCAGCTCTGCCAGACTTTACCCAATTGCACCCTTTGCAGCCCGAATCTACCGCGCAGGGCGCGCTGCAGCTGCTGTGGGAACTGCAGCAGTATCTGGGTGAGATCGCAGGCATGGATGCGGTAACGCTGCAACCCGCAGCAGGCGCACATGGTGAAATCCTCAGTCTGATGATGTTTAAGGCGTACCACGCCGGTCGGGGCGAAGCGCAGAGACGCAAAGTGGTGCTGGTACCCGACTCGGCGCATGGTACAAACCCCGCGTCAGCAGCATCCTGTGGTTTCACCGTACGCACTCTGCCTTCCAACGAACGCGGCTGCATCGACCTGGGGGCGTTGCGCGAAGCGGTTGGAGCCGATACCGTTGGGCTGATGCTCACCAATCCCAACACGTTGGGGCTGTTTGAAACGCAGGTGCGCGAGGTGTGCGACGCAGTGCACGAAGCCGGCGGGCTGGTGTACTGTGACGGAGCGAATATGAATGCTTTACTGGGCATCGCGCGTCCGGGTGACATGGGCTTCGACGCGGTGCATTTTAACCTGCACAAAACCTTCTCCACCCCGCACGGGGGAGGGGGACCGGGCGCAGGAGCTATCGCGGTCAAAGCCTTTTTAGAACCTTTCCTGCCCGTGCCTGTGGTCGTTCGCCGCACCGACGGCAGCTTCGCGCTGGAGTACGACCGCCCGCAGAGCATTGGGCGCATCCACTCTTTCTACGGCAACTTCCTGAACGCAGTGCGCGCCTACGCCTACATCCGCACACTCGGACCCGAGGGTCTTCGCGCTGTCGCCGAGCACGCCGTACTGAACGCCAACTACCTGCGCGTTAAGCTACAGCAGATTTTCCCCGCCGCTTACGACCGGATGTGTATGCACGAGTGCGTTCTCACCGCACAACGTTACAAAGCGGAGTACGGTATACGCGCCCTGGACATCGCCAAGCGGCTAATAGACTACGGGTTCCACCCGCCCACCATGTACTTCCCGCTCATCGTGCCCGAGGCGCTCATGATTGAACCTACAGAGACCGAAAGCGTAGAGACCCTGGACGCTTTCGCCGACGCCCTGCATCGTGTCGCTGAGGAGGCGCGCGAGCACCCCGAACTGCTGCACAGTGCACCCCACTACACCCCAGTCCGTCGCCTGGACGAGGCGAAAGCGGCAAAGGAACTTTGTGTATGCTGGCACTGGTGATACCACCGCACGGAGAATACCCCTCCGGGCGTTACTACGAACTGGGCTTGTGGTGAAGCACTGCAGTGCTTCACTACCTCGTCGGAGAGCAATGTGTGTCTGGCGTCTGATATGCGATGGAGCGGGCGACGCTGCATGGAACATGGCGGTCGATGAGGCGATCCTGCAGTCTGTGATAGCGGGCGAACAGCCGCCCGCTATGCGCGTCTACCGCTGGGCAAAACCCTCTGTATCGCTCGGACGCTTTCAACAGAAGCAGAGCATATTGAACCTCTCCCTGTGTCGTGAGCGAAAGGTGCAGATAGTGCAGCGCCTGACAGGTGGTAAAGCGGTGTTGCATGGACATGACCTGACCCTGTGTGTCGTTGCCCCTCTGCACTGTTTCTTTCCAGCGCACCGTGTACTGGATGTGCATCTACGACTGGTTCACGCTTTGGCGAGGGGCTTTCAGAGCGTGGGCATCCACACGCGCCCCGCTGCTCGCGCCGACGTTCGCGTCTTGCGGGGTGCGCACGCAGGCTGTTTTGAGCACGCCCTGCCCGGCGATTTGACCACGCCCGATGGGGTCAAACTGGTAGGTGGAGCGCAGTACCGACGCGCAGGGGCGGTAATGGAGCAGATGAGCATACCCATCGAGCCACTGCCCGATACACTGCGAGGCTGCCTGGCGCCATGGAACGAGCCTGCACCTTCGCCTTTGCAGGGCATTGCGGTAGGTGAGCTGACAGAGGCGTTGGTCAAAGGTCTTGCCGACGAGTTCGGCATCGAATGGCAACTCTCGCCTTTAAGCGAAGCCGAACTCAAGACAGCGCAGAGGTTGCTGGTTAAATATCTGCAGGGGTGAGCATTTGCCCCATTATGCAGAGGCTTTTTGCCCGTCTCCCCAAAGGCGTTTGGGTCTGACGGCAGCCCACCCCCGGCTGGAAGCTACACTGTCACCCTGTGCCTGCCTGCGCCGTACTCCTTTCCGCCAACTACCGCAACCGCGTCCTGCGGCACCGTTACGTCTACGTGTATTCGCTCGCCCTCACGGCGCAGAGAGAGCGCGACCTCTCCACGTGGTGTCGGGATAACGCCCTTTGCCCATTCGAGGTCGCCCAGGAACGGACGCACTTCGAACCGGGCGAAGCCGGGTTCTATCGGACGTACGCCGAGCACGCAGGTGGGCAATGCAAACGCTGGCGCCGCGCTCCATGCGTGGCAATGACTACGGGTGGGCCACTCCTGTCCCAGAGCGCCCGGGAACGTCTCCCAACAGGAGGTGGCTCCCGCGTGTACCATCATGCCCCACCACTGGCGTATCAATTGCAAGATACGCCCGATATCGCCTGCCTTCTCTAAAGCCTCGATGGTGAACGCCATCATGAAGGGGCTGCCCACGCGCACCCATCCCTCAGGTACCTCGGTAAGGTATCGCTCAAACAGCGTGCGCTTTTCGTCGGGCACGATGCTGCACAGATAC
>JANWYZ010000275.1 GCA_025054895.1 bacterium
AGCCAGTGCCGATACATCGCACCTTTATAGATGGCGATACCATCAAATGGTCCCCTGCTCGCCTCACCGTTCTACACACACCGGGACATACCGACGGCAGTATGACCTGTCTGGTGGATGTAGATGGACAACGCATCGCCTTCTGCGGCGACCTGATATTTGATGAAGGGCAGATTCTGGAGCTGTACAGCTTGCAGAAGGGCTTTGGCGGGCTGACCGATTACCACGGCTTCATGAGCGCATGGCGCGAGGTGATATCCAGCCTGCGACGTATCGAAGCAGCGGGCGCGACGGTGCTTGTGCCGTCGCACGGAAACATTATCCGTGACCCCAAAGGCGCAATAGACCTGCTGGAGACCCGCCTGCAAGCGGTTTATGAGAGCTACCTGTCTACCTCTGCGCTGTGGTACTACTTCCCCGACCTGCTGCGCGAACAATCGCCCACCGCAATGCCTGTCGCGGTTGCCCCTTCCTTGCCCGTCCCACCATTCCTGCTCCACGTCGGAACCAGCTGGATGGTACGGAGCGAAAGCGGTCGCCTGCTGGTCATGGACTGCGGTAGCGAAGAGGTTATTCAGCGAGTACAAGATTGGCTCGATTCAGCGCAGGTATCAGGGGTAGATGCGCTGTGGATCACCCACTACCACGACGACCACGTGGACGCCATCCCGCAGTTCCGCCAGCGTTTCGGTGGTTCCATCATAGCCGAGCAGTCGGTAGCGCAGGTGATATCCCATCCCGACGCATGGCGTTTGCCGTGCCTTTCCCCTTGGGCAATCCCTGTAGACCGCGTGGTGGAACATGGCGAAAGGTGGCAGTGGCAGGAATTCACCCTGACCGCTTACCACTTCCCCGGTCAGACTCTCTATCACGGCGGACTGCTGGTGGAAGGTCGCGGCTTGCGCCTCTTCTTCTGTGGCGACTCATTCACCCCCACTGGACTGGACGACTATTGCGCGTTCAACCGTAACCTGCTGGGTGAAGGCGTCGGGTACGATTTCTGCCTGCAGCTGCTGGAGGAGCTACAACCCGACATGCTCTTGAACTGCCACGTAGATGCTCCCTTTGCGCCTTCCGCCGCCCACTTGAGCATGTGGCGTGCGGTTTTGAGAGAGCGAGTGGTTTTGCTGAAGCAACTCCTGCCCTACGAGGACCCAAACGAAGGAGTGTGTCCGCCCCTTTCTCTACAGCGTTCCCCAACACATTGAATACGCTAACTATTTTGGTATACTAAATAGGGCGTGAAGAGAATTGCGCTTGTCCAGGCTGAACTTGACAGCGCTGATGCGTTTAAGAGCCTGTCGCACCCTGAGACATCGGACAGGCAAGATGGTTCTGCGCCTGGTGGGTAAACTTCTGTATACGCCCCTGTAGTAGCGATACAACAGCAGGAGGTTGTAGCAAAACGATGAGAGCGAAACGTATTGGCTGGCTTGCGCTGGCGACAACAGTCACGGTATGCAGCATGTGGATTGCAGGATGCCAGCCTCAGCAAAAAACAGCGCAGAAAGAACAACCAGCACAGGCAACTACCGCCGCCCCTCAAGACCTGATACAGCGGGGAAAGTATCTGGTAACGGTAGCAGCATGCGGTGAGTGTCACACACCCCACAAGATGGGACCGAACGGGCCCGAACCCGATGAGACGCGGTTGCTCTCGGGACACCCGCAAGACGAAAAAGTAACACCGCCTGCAAACACCCCGCAGAACTGGACAATCATGGCATGGCGCACCAACACCGCCTTCTTCGGTCCGTGGGGGATAGCGTTCGCAGCGAATCTGACGCCCGACGAAGAGACTGGCATCGGCATCTGGGATGAGCAAATGTTCATCAACGCCATCCGCTCTGGCAAACACTGGGGAGCCGGGCGCGACATTGCCCGTATCATGCCCTGGCACCAGTACGCGCAGATGACCGACGACGACCTGAAAGCCATTCTGGCTTACCTGAAATCGCTACCACCCATTAAAAACGAAGTACCTGAGCTGATACCACCCTCAGGGAAAAACGCACAGTAACACCAGTTCACCTCCTCAAATGCGCTTCCCTTTCCTTGCAAGAGAGGGATTGTGGCAGTGCGTCAATCGTCTTGCTTCCTCCAATTAAAATCGGGAGCTAAAAGCGAAAGGAACTCGCCTGCACGGATGGGGGCAACCTGCCTGGGCAGGTTGCCCCTTCATTGCGGTGATTTGGATGCTTTCTCGCTGTCATGCTGAGCGCGGGCGAAGCACTTCGTTCTTCCCTGTCATGCTGAGCGTTAGCGAAGCATCTGGGAGATTCCTCGCTCCACTTCGTTAATTTGCCAACTTGCCTCCCTCCTCTGGTAAGGAGATTTCCCGCCTGAGCACAACCTGCACAGAGCAGCGCACACCCGGATACAGGAAGTAGCGCATGGTGTAAGTTTCCGCGCGGTAGCCCTTAATCCGGTATTCGCTCCACAGGCGAGAGAAACGCCTGTTTGCTTGACTCCCCTGCCCCCTCACCGATACAATAGAGGCATGGACAGCGTACAGGTTATCCCTTTCGTGGGCGACTTGCTGGATAATGTGGTGCTGTTACTCCAGCAGAGTCTGCACGCCGACCCCATTTCGCGAAGCCTGTTCGTACGCAAGGTGCTCCTTGACCCCAATTTTGATCCCGAGGGCGCGCCCGTAGCGGTAATGGATGAGCAGGTGGTCGGCTTCGGATTGAGCATTGCCCGCCGTTTGCCGCTGGAAGATGCTCCGCCCGATTGGGACAGGGGCTACATTACCCTGCTGGCGGTGCATCCCGATTGGCAACGCCGCGGCATCGGTACGCAGTTGTTGCGCAGGATGGAAGACTATCTGCGCTCGCAGGAGAGGAAGCTGGTGCTCGTCTCCCCCTACGCGCCCAACTATTTCACGCCCGGTGTAGATGTGAACGCCTATCCCGGTGGGCTGCGCTTCTTCCTCAAGCACGGCTATCAGGAGGTCTATCGCCCCGTCTCGATGGACTGCAACCTGCTGAACGTGCGTGTGCCCGCGTGGGTGCAGCACCGAGAGCAGGAACTGCAACGAGAAGGGGTAACTGTAGAGCACTACCGCCCACAGCTGATACCCGCCCTGTTCCGCTTCCTGCGCGCGGAGTTCCCCGGCGACTGGCAACGCTTCGCCCGCGAGGCGATTGCCCGTATCGAGCAGGGTGATACCCCCACCCGTTTATGGATTGCCCACGAGAAGGGGGAGGTGGTCGGCTACAGCCACTTCGAGGGCGAGCGGTTTGGTCCTATCGGCGTGGCGCAGTCGCAACGCGGGCGGGGCATCGGGCAGGTGCTCATGTACAGGACGCTGCAGGCGATGCGCCTGCAAGGGCTGCACACCGCCTTCTTCCTGTGGTCGGATGACCGCACGGCGGAACGGCTATACAACGCTGCAGGCTTTGTAGAAACAAGACGGTTTGCACTGTTGCGCAAGGAGTTGTGAGATGGCTGAGAGTGTAGACATTCTGGCAATCGGGGCGCACATCGGCGACGTGGAGATCGCCTGTGGCATGGCGTTAGCCGCGCACGTGCGTCAGGGCAAAAAGGTGGCAATCCTGCACCTGACGCCCGGCGAGAAGGGGCATCCAAATCTTCCCCCGGAGGAATACGCCAAACAGAAAATCGCCGAGGCGCGCGAGGCAGCAGCGGTGTACGGGGCGCAATTGTACTTTCTGGACTACCGCGACGGCGAGCTGCCCGTGAACGATGAGGTGCAGTTCCAGATTTGCGACGTGATTCGCGCCTGTCGCCCGCAAGCCATCCTTACGCACTGGCAGGGGAGCATCCATAAGGACCATACCGCATGCGCCCTCAATATCCCCAACGCCATCTTCTACGCGGCGATCAGGGGCTTCGTGCGCAAGGACCCTCCGCACTGGGTTCCTCGTCTCTACTTCGCCGAAAACTGGGAAGACC
>JANWYZ010000276.1 GCA_025054895.1 bacterium
CGCCGATGGTAAGTACACCCTTGCCGATGTAGCAGAGGGCACGTACGACATTGCCTTCAAAGCCAGCCACTGGTTGCGTGCGGTGGTGCCGGGTGTCGTGGTCTCCGGCGCAGATGTCAGCGGCGTGGACGTGTCGCTAATAAATGGCGACATCGACGGCGACAACGAAGTGACCCTGTTCGACTTCGGTGCGCTGGTGGCGGCGTTCGGCAGTGTACCGGGCGACGACAACTGGAACCCCGAAGCCGATCTGGATGGGGACGAGGACATCACATTGTTCGACTTCGGCATCCTGGTGCGCAACTTCGGCGCAACAGGAGACGAGTAAACAAACCTGAAGCACGGGGTCCAGAGCGGCTGGGCCCCGTGCTCTTTGTTATGGACTTACTTACTGGATTCACACTTCGAACTTCGGGGCAAAACCGGTATTGACAAAATATGTGGCGAGGATGTAGAATAATACCGTTCCTCGTTGAAGAGGCTCCCGCTGCCTTGCTGGAGAATCTTATGACGCTGTCGTTTTCCGTTCGTCATGGGAATCAAGATGTCCGACGCCTTCGAGCGTTCGACATATCCACCACATCCAAGGTCAGGAGGGTTAACGATTCATGAAGCGACGTGCTTTTACGCTGATTGAGCTGCTGGTGGTTATCGCGATTATCGCGATACTGGCAGCCATCCTGTTCCCTGTCTTCTCGCAGGCGCGAGAGGCAGCCCGCAAGTCGTCGTGTCTGTCCAACACCAAGCAGTTCGGCACAGCGGTGCTCATGTATGCCCAGGACTACGATGAAGCCATCGTGCCTTGGTTCAAGATTCGAGAGTACGCTGGGCAGCCTCTGAATGAGCGATTCTGGTTCGGACTGCTGCATCCTTACATCAAGAGCACATTGGTGCCGCCCGACCCGGGACGAACCTACACCGCTGGTGGACAGCCACAGGGCTTGCATCGCTGCCCCTCATGGAGTCTGGATCGCTACCTGCAGGGCGCGAATATGCCGGACTGCTATCCCGGGTCGCTAGACCCTTACATGCCGCCCACACAGGTTTTCGCGCACTACGGTATCGTGTTCCAGATGGCAACGCGCGGTGGAGCAGGTACGCCTGAGAACCCGTACTACCACTTCCCGGGTAGCCTGTGCTATCCGCCTGCGAGCGGCGGCTTGACCCGCTACATGCCTGAAATCCGACGGCCGGCGGAGACCATCCTCATCGGCGACGGCATCACCATGCTGGACAAGGGCCCGACCTACGTGGTCATCTCCATCGGCTGCGAGACGCAGTTCATCCATCAGGACGGCTCGAACTTCACCTTCCTGGATGGTCACGCCAAGTACATCAAGCGCAACTCCGAGCGCTACCTGGCAACGACCACCGAAGGTGGACAGACTGTGTACTTCATGCGCTACTACACGTTCTCGATGGAGTAATCTCATGCAAAAAGGCATTGCCAGAGCAGTGCTACTGGTGCTGGGCGTGTTGTGGCTTGCCCTTATGGGGTTAAACCTCACTGCCTGTGGCAAGAAAGAAGACCCTGCAGCACAGGGCTATTACGAAGGTCCGATGCTGCCCAAGAGCCAGCGGACAGGAAGCGCGCCCGCACAAGGTACTACTGAATAAACCAGAGCCCCCGCCGAAGTAGCGGGGGCTTTTTTCCTTATGGGAGTCAGGAGGAGAAGGCGATGGGAACGGCAAGCAGAAGAAACATAGGCGTGTTAATACTGATAGGCATTGTACTGATTGGTATCGCCATGCTACTCCGATTTCAGGTTCAGCGAGAGGAGCCGCCGCCTCCGGGTTACTACACCGGACCGATGCTACCTAAGTCCCAACGGATGGGTCCGCCCGGCGGCGGGGGAGGTGGAGGTACGCCTCCTGCAGAAAGCGGGCAAACTTCACAGTAAGCATAGTTCCCTAAGCGTTTGCGAATCGCTCCGTTGCAAAGATGCGGAGCGTGTTTGCTCATGTTCGGAACCACGGCTATCGCGCCAGTAAACCTCTTATAAAAACGGCGAAGGCAGCTTTTCCACCCCCAGCCCACCATTTCAGCGCTGGGTAAAGGACGCTTATAACAGAGCGACTATTGACGATTACCCGCTTTCGCCCTGTTCGTACGAAGAATAGTAATACGGCGTTTCCGCCTCGAACTCGGCGGCGCAGGTATCGACCATTTTGTACACGGGCTCAATACCCAAAACCTTACGCGCCCTGCGCAGGGCAAGCTCATCCACCTCTGCGATGTCTGCTATCATCGCATCGGGAAACCCCTTACCTTTCGCGGTGCGCAGCAGCTCCGCCGCCGGCTGCTGCTCGCAGGGGTTCTCTACCAGTTCACGTAGTTCGCGAGCGTGTAACCTCAAGCGCGTCTCCATCTCCACCAGCTGGCGAATCTTCTCCAGGAACCAGGGGTCTATATTGGAGATTTGCGCTACCTCTTCCACCATCATGCCTCGTCGGAACGCCTCGGCAACAATGAAGATACGCTCGTCGGTGGCGACCGCCAGCCCTTCTTCGATCTGCATGTCGGAGAGCGCCGCTACACCCCGCCGGGTTAACCCCATGACACCAATCTCCAGGCTGCGCAATGCCTTCATCAGCGCACCCTCGAAAGTGCGATCAATCGACATCACTTCGCCCGTCGCCTTCATCTGCGTGCCGATACGTCGGTCAGCGGTGACGAACTTGTCGAAGGGCCAGCGCGGGAACTTCACCACCACGTAGTCTAACGCGGGCTCGAAGCAGGCTTTGGTCTTCTTGGTAACCGCGTTTTCAATCTCGTCCAGGTGTAGCCCAATGGCGATTTTCGCAGCTACCCGTGCAATAGGATAACCTGTCGCCTTAGACGCCAGCGCAGACGAGCGTGATACACGCGGGTTAACCTCTATCACGTAGTACTGGAAGCTGTTCGGGTCTAATGCCAGCTGTACGTTGCAACCGCCCTCAATGCCCAGCGCACGGATGATGTTGAGCGACGCAGTGCGCAGCATGTGATACTCTTTGTCAGTGAGCGTCTGACTGGGAGCAACCACAATGCTGTCGCCCGTGTGCACGCCCATCGGATCCAGGTTTTCCATGTTACACACGGTGATGCAGGTATTGGCAGAGTCGCGCATTACTTCGTACTCTACCTCCTTCCAGCCCAGCACACACCGTTCTACCAGCACCTGATGGCGCATAGAAAGGTTCATTCCTCTTTGCCCAATCTCTAACAGCTCCGCTTCGGTATAGGCGATACCGCCCCCTGTGCCCCCCAGTGTATATGCGGGGCGCACGATAGCGGGGTAGGGGCAGACTTTCGCTACCTCGCGCAGCTGTTCCTCGCTCTCCACAATCCACGACTCGGGAACCGGTTCGCCAATAGCGTGCATGGTTTCGCGGAACAACTCACGGTCTTCCGCCTTCTGTATCGCGGAAAGGGGCGTGCCCAACAGGCGCACGTCGTACTTCTCCAGAATACCCGCCTCCGCGAGCTGCGCCGCCAGATTCAGCCCGGTCTGTCCGCCCAGCGTGGGCAGCAGTCCATCTGGTCGCTCGCGGGCGATGACGCGCTCCGCAAACTCTACCGTAAGCGGCTCGATGTATACACGGTCAGCGATTTCGGTATCGGTCATAATGGTCGCCGGGTTCGAGTTGATAAGCACCACCTGTACACCCTCCTCCTTTAGAGCGCGACAGGCTTGCGTGCCGGCGTAGTCGAACTCTGCCGCCTGACCGATAACAATCGGTCCCGAACCGATGACCATCACTTTGCGAATGCTTGGATCCTTCGGCATGTTGTCCCTCTTACTCGTGTTTTTCGCTTCCTGCAGCCGCAGGTTTCAACATTGAAAAGCTAGTGCTCTGTTAAGTTATGAGTTTACGATTGCGCAACATCCTTCCCCCGATT
>JANWYZ010000277.1 GCA_025054895.1 bacterium
AGTTACTCGCCCGTATCGCGGAGGCTTTGAGTGCGCTCGGCGAGTTCCCGCATCCTCCGCTCGATCTCATCGCGCACGCTGCGGAAGACCTGTAGCACCTCCTCGGGTGCGCCGGTAGCTCGGGCGGGGTCGGGCAAGCCCCAGTGTTCGGTACGCTTCGCGCCCGGGAAGGCTGGGCATTCCTCCGCCGCCTCTCCGCACAGGGTGACTACAAAATCCACCGGTTGGGGGATAGCGTTGACCAGTTTGGGGCACTGGCTGGAGATATCGATGTCCTTTTCCGCCATCACCTGTACCGCCAGGGGATGCACGCGCTCGGCAGGGCGCGTACCTGCGCTCCAGATGTCCCAATCTTTGAGCAACTGACGGGCAAACCCTTCCGCCATCTGGCTGCGGCACGAGTTGCCGGTGCAGAGAAAGAGAATCCTCAAGACGTAGACCTCCTGGTAATGCCGTATTCAGTTTAGAATTTGCGCTATTGACAGTGGACACGACGGTTGGTAACGTCCCTCTGCCATGTCGAACGACAGCGAAGAGTATGTAGTGTGAAGTGACAAAGAGATTCTTCGCTCCGCTCAGAATGACAGCAAATCTGCTTCTTACCTACTGCGCACAACGAAGCATCCGGGAGATTCTTCGCTCCGCTCGGAGCGACAAACGGCTTGGAGGGCAAGGCTCTGTCCGAACCGTCGGGCTACAATGGTCGCGACGGAGCGCGACCCTCCACCTGTGACACGGTTTTAGCTGTGTGTGCCTGGATGCAAACGCCAACCCTATAGAGATAATACCCTGAAAAATACCAGTTTCATCAATTACTAGGACTATGGCAAGAAAAGCCCTTGCACAATGTATGTAATAATGATATACTACCATTGGTAACAGAAATGTTTGTGCAATTGCTGGCTCGGTAGTTGTGGTGGTTTTACAGCGGTGGGTGGAACCGATTACGCAAGGAGGGTACAGAGGTGAAAGACCGGGTAGACCGCCGATGGGCATTTACGCTCATCGAACTTCTCGTGGTGATAGCGATTATCGCCATCCTGGCGGCGATACTGTTCCCCGTTTTTGCGAAGGCTCGCGATAAAGCACGACAGACACAGTGCATCTCCAACCTCAACCAGATTGCCAAAGCCTTCCGCATGTACAGCCAGGACTACGACATGTACATGCCTCCGACAGCGGTGAGCACAGACCCCCTCTCGCCGATATGGAGCGCGATGGTGGCTCCGTACATCAAGAACACGGGCTTGTTCCGCTGCCCGTCCGATAGTACGGGCAGGTATGTGGAAACATGGCAGGACAGGGGGTGGCTGCCTTACGGATACAACCGCGAATGGGCGCCGTTCAGCCCTACCAGAAATGACGTGGATTGGGTGGTGCAGCTGAGTCGGGTGGTGCAGCCGGCGATGGTCGTGGTGGTGACCGACAGCGTGCCGGGCCCCACGAACGAAAGCTTTGTGGGGTATATCGTTCGGGCGAACATCTCGCCAACGCCTATCAATAACAAGGCTGGCTTCTCGGCACGCCATTCGGATGGGCTGAACATCGCTTTTGCGGACGGGCATTCCAAGTGGTATAAGGCAGAATCAGTGGTACCGCAGCCGCTGTCCGCGCTAAACAACACTCCGGCAGGGGTGCGCTGGGACCCCGTTGACTATTATTCCGGTACCAACTAAAGGAGGCGCGCCATGCGATACAGAGTCCGCGCTTTTACACTTATCGAACTCCTTGTTGTGATTGCTATCATTATCATTCTCGCGGCGATCCTGTTCCCAGTGTTCGAACGCGCCCGCGAGAAGGCAAATCAGGCTGCCTGTCTGTCGCACATGAAGCAGTTAGGACTGGCGCTGATGATGTACGCCGAAGACTACGATGAGACCTTGCCCTGGTCGTGGGGGATGCCGGGCAATGAGTATCCGCTCAGCCCGCCGAACATCGCTCCCACCTGGGCGGAGCTCATTTACCCCTACACAAAGAACCTGGGTGTTTTTGGCTGTCCTGCTAACCTGCCGAACTTCGCGGAGTACCGCAAGCGATGCCTGCGCGGCTGGTTCGATTGCTTGAGCCAGACGGAGCTGCGCCGACGCTACTCTACCTACGGCGCGCGCAGCTACTCCGCGAACGCCTATGTGCTGGGGTGGCTTGGCGCAAGACCGGATGGCGCACACGGGCCCGGAACTGTGCGTTCGCTGGGAGCGATACCACAGCCCTCTCAGGCAATTGCGCTCACGGAGTCTATTTCTTTTGGCACGGTGTTGCGCCTGCCTACCGGTACAACGCCCGCTGCCGCCATGCACTGGTGGTGGGCGATATCCGATGAGTGCTGGGCGAGGACAGAAATGCAGTACAATCAGGAGACGGCTGCGTGGTCAAGCTTGCTCCTGCATAACGACGGGGCGAACTACGTGATGGCGGATGGACATGCCAAGTGGTATCGTCCTGCGCAAACGCTGGCGCCGCTGGAAGTGGTCAGCGGGCGACCAAAAGGCAACCTGTGGCAATGGGACTATGCGCCGATGGCGCGTTGTCAGTAAAAGCGGAGGGGGCGTGCGCTCTCGTCAATCTGTTATGCTGAGCGAAAGCGAAGCATCTCTGAGATTCTTCGCTCCGTTCAGAATGACGGTTGTTATGACGGAGTTGGTCGCGACGGAGCGCGACCCTCCAATTCCTGTCATGCTGAGCGCAAGCGAAGCATCTGCCTGTTAGCGAGCAAACGAGATACTTTGCTGTCGCTCAGAATGACAGCGTTGGTTAGGATGACCGGAGTTGGTCTAGACGGAGAGCGTCCATCCGTGTCCTGTCATGATGAGCGCAAGCGAAGCATCTCATGATGAGTTGGTCGCGACGGAGTGCGACCCTCCACCTGTTCAGTGTGACAGAGTTGGTGGTGTGCTGCCGGCACACGGCAACGGGTTTTGACGAATTACTGGCTTTACGACAAACGCATCTATCAGTAAAGGAGGGTCTGGACAGATGAAACCGCGATGGTTCGTACTTCTGGCATTGCCGCTACTGTGGTGGGTGACTGCCAGCGCGCAAGACAACCTCGATTCCCCTTGGGGTGTCAAAAACGCCGACCTCTTCGCCACCAACGCTTATAGAGTGGACTGGTTGTTTGCCAGCGGAGGCGTAGTAGACACACCTGTTAGCCTCGGTACGACGGCGAACAGACCAGGTGGGCACTACGAAGTTCAGGTAGTGTTCGACTCGCAAGGCAACCTGTACGTTCGCGGTAGCACCGCTCCCAACGCAGAGCCCAACAACAGCGTGCGCATCTACTCGCTCACGCCGGAGGGTGTGCTGCGCTGGAGGTCAGACAACCTGTTTGGCAATTTCAACGGTCCTGGTCCCCTCGTCGGGCAGAACGCGGTGTATGCTCTCGGCTCTGAGTACGGCAAGACTGGCGCAGGCAGTCCCCCTGTCGTAGCAGCGCTGGACAAGAACACGGGCGCCACGCTGTGGACGCGCACGCTGCCTGAAGGGGAACCCGGCTACGCTGCTACCCTTTACAATGGCGTGCTGTACGTGGCGACGCGCGACTACCTGCGCTCTACCGGTGAAGAGGATATTCCTACAGTGACGATCTATGCCCTCAACGCGGCGAACGGCAGCGTCATCCGTCGGTATAATGTGACCGTATCGCGAGGGGGCTGGACAGCCACTCCTCGCACCTCGTTGACCATTGTTCCCAACGCCTTTGGCGCAGGTGCGCATGGGCTGTACTTCACGGTGGACCGCGCACCGGGCGACCCAACCGCTCCGACTGTGTTCGGTATTAACCTAACCACTGGAAGCTACTGGGCGACCTCGGCGGGCAAAGCATTCCACAGCCACATCATCTACTCGCCCGAGACAGACGAGCTGATTAAGGTCTCCTGGAGCG
>JANWYZ010000278.1 GCA_025054895.1 bacterium
AGAGCTGGTCTCGCGCCTGCAAAGCGTAGTCGATATATCCGCCGATGCTCAGCTTTGAATAGTGCGGTGCAAGCACTACGCCCACCGCTCTCTGCACCCCCTCTTTCGCCATCTGCTCCACCGCTTCGGCGATAAAGGGGTGCCAGTGCTTCATACCCAAATACATCTTGCCGTTCCACCCGCGCTTGCGCAGCGCCGCCTCTATCGCGCGAGCCTGCTGAACGGTTACCTCGTTGAGCGGCGATACCCCGCCAATCGCCTCGTACCTGCGGATGAGGTCTTGCAGCTGCTCTGGCGAGGGAGGTCTACCCCGGCGGATATGGGTGTAGTATGGCTCGACCTCTTCCAGAGTGCGCGGCGTACCATACGCCATGATAAGCACAGCCCAATCCTGCACCACAGCTACCTCCGTTGTATCAGCTCACGACTGCCCTATTATAGCAGATTCAACGGAGGCGGAAGGTATAGCATACCACGCAGGTCCGGCATCCCATGCAACACGTTGCAACGGGCGAGCTCCGCCAGAAGATCACCCATGAGATCTCTTCCCAGACCTGCTCAGATGCGCTTTCGGGCCCAGCGCAGAACCGGTAGTAGCCCTACCCCGAAGAGAAGCATTGTCGCCGGCTCGGGGATAACAGCCTGCGCTTCGCCATACCCTCCGAAGTCGAAGCCGAGATAACGCTCGTCATCAGGATTCTGCTCAGGATTGGGACCAAAGAAACTGGTCAGGTCGTAATCGATCTCCAGTTCAGGCATCTGTAGTGAGAAGATACCCGGGTCCCCGACATTTGGCAGGCCCAGCGCGCCAAACATACCGCTCGCAGAAGCTTCGGTGACCTTCCCGCCGCGAATTCCCAGCCTGAGCGTACCCTGCTGCGCAACATACGGGTTGCCGAGCATAATGCTGAAATCCGCATCATGCATCACGTTGAAAGCGAGCACGTTGTCGGTATCCCGCCACTCGACAACGCTTTCGTCGCTACCCCCCAGACCTTGCAGATCTAGCATGATGTCCAGCACCGGCGTTTTGCGAAGCAGTATGTTACCGTCGAGGTCAACTACCTCAAACCATACAGGGTCGCTGTTGCGGTTGCGCATTATGCCCTCTCCGCCGCGAACCTCGCTACGCAGTGCAGGTCCCCATCTGATCTTGCCCTTGCCCATGTTTGTGCGCCCGCGCACGGTGACCGCTGCGCCGCTCCACGCTAGTGCCTCAGCCACTTTTCCCGGAGGGGGGTTGACCTCGGCAAATCCCCAAACCGCGATATAGCCCGTTACGGGGCCTCCTACAACATAAGGGTTGACAAAGCCCCACGAGTTGGCATCTCCCGTTGCCCAAGCCGTAGCAGCAGTACCTCCTACGAGCCATCCTCCACCTCCCTCGGGTATTGGATGCTGGCCAAAGAAGGGACCGAGCTTAACAAAGTTGGGCCCTTTCGCGTGTGCATACCAGCGCCAGTCACCCGTCACAGATGGCAACATCATATTACCACCCAGATTCAACCTGAAGTTGTGTGCTACGAAGTAGGGGACCTGCTGTCCTACCGCAGCAGTCACGAATAACGCTGCAGCTCCAGTGGTTGCCGCAAGGAACAGGAAGAACCTTGCTACGCTTTTCACGGTTCGACCTCCTTTCTTTACAGAGCCTACATTATGTAGTTGCACTGTCGCCCCGCTTTTTCAACCTGTTACCTCATCATCGCTCGCAATTTCCGTAATGCCGCCCGTTTGCGTTTGCTGATGGCCTGCACCGACACGCCTTGCTGCTGGGCAAGCTCCGTCTCCGTGAACCGTGCCCAGTACAGCTGGTGCAGCAGCTGCCTGTCGCTTTCGGGGAGGCTATCGATGGCGGCGTACAGGTCAGCGCTATCGGCTTCAGGGTGTTCAACCACATCCAGCGTGTGGGGACAATGCAACACGTAACGCCACTCTTGCCGGTAACGCTGCAGGCAGGCGTTTAGGGAGTGCTGGTAGACGAACTGGAACAGCGTGCATGCCTGACTGGCAGTATACTCACAGGCAGCTTTCCAACCAGCGGCTTCCGCCTCCGCGTACATCTCCTCCATCCAGTCGTGGCGCGACCAGTTGGAAGGCGTCATCCACGTGGCAACGCGGCGCAAGCAGCAGCGCACGGCAACCTGCCACTCCTGCTCTGGCAGCACCCCAACCACCCCCTTCGGGGTAACGCTGATAAGAAGTGGGAGAGCCAGTTGGGAATGTCTGCCGCAGGATGTTCTTCCGTTAGCAGGGAGCCGGTAGTATGCAAGTTAAAGAAGTTGCTCTCCCTCTGCGCTGGCTTCCCATACTACGTATAGTGCAAGATTCGTACCAAAAACTGGCTATTTTGATGAATTGTGAGAAAAATTATATATTTATCTTATCTAAGAAACCTTCAGCCCTGAAAGAATCACCTGTTTTTTGTGCTACCCCCCCGAATGGTACGAATCTTGCACTATACCATAGTGCGCAGGAGTGCGTGCACGAAGCATCTGGACACCGAAAGAGACGCCGACATTTCGGCGTAGAGATACCCGTCTTTCCGTTCAGACACTCACTCCTTCATTCCTGCGTTTGCCCCGTGTACAGTCGGGGCTTTTTTTTCGTTTTGCTGGATTTTTTAACCGGCATGTTGTATAATGGAAAAGAAAGGCTTATTATCGCTTCGCCCTTTTGGGGAACATTGACATCTCATTTTTCGTCTGAGACAGAGGAAGTCGGCGCTGCGACTGCGGGAAAGGAGGTGTAGCATGGAGGCAGAGCGCCGGGTGTCGCTGTTGTTCCCGCGAAGCTGGCAACTGGTGTCGGTATATGTTCCGGCAAGCGCTGTAGATTACGTTCGAGAACGTAATATGCAATACTGGTTATCCTTATACGAGCGCGACGCGGAACAGGCTCTGCAGATCGGCGAAAGGTTGGGATTGGTACTTCCACAAAAAGCAGCTTCGTCCTGAGTGGAACAACAGCGTGCAGAAGCCCCAAGTACAACTTGGGGCTTTTCGTTTGGCGGTTTGTAAACGCACGAGCTACTGCTACAACACCACCAGCTCCGCTTCTCCCAGCAAGCCATAGTTAAAACTGTTCAGCTCCTCGCGCAGGAGCCGCTCCTCCTGGAAGGCGTTGGGACCTGCCCACAGGTTGTCGTCGCCGTTCTTCTCGTGCAACGGGCCCCAGGCGTTCTGCAACGAGGAGACCACCTCGATATCGAGCTGGTTAGCGCCCGCGCGAACCAGCGGCGTCAGCTCCAGCACGTAGGGGCGCCACAGTATCTTCCCCGCCTCCGCACCGTTCAGGCGCGCCTTGAACAGCGTGCCCGACGGGTTCAGCAGGCGCAGGAACACCCGCTTGCCCGCAGGCGCGTCGAACGCGGCGCGGTAGACCATCCTGCCCGTGTAGAAGGGGTAGCCCTGCGTGCTCCATGAGCCTACCCGCAGCCGCTTAGGCTCCTCCACCAGCTTGCCCCGGAAGGGGTCTACCATTGCTACGCCAAAGTCGCCCACTACGTAGGCGGTCTCGATCTCCGTCAGGAAGTCGTAATGCACGGCGAAGTCCACCACGTTCTCGCCCTTGCGCACGAGCGACGTGACCTCCACCATCTGGAAGCCCCTGTCCCAGTGCCAGCCGAGGTCTTCCTTCCGCTCCCACGTGATGGGCGTGCTGTTGACGGTGATCTTCCCCCTGTACAGGTCTTCGATGACCACGTAACTCTTTGGCTGCTCGAGGTCGCTGAGGAAGCGGTAGCGCAACACGATGTCGCCGCCCTTCCCTTCGAAGAGCTTCTTGCGGATGGCTACCCAGGGCTGCCACTGCAGGGTCTCTTCCGTGCCGAAGCGCTTTGCCAGAGCCTTGCGCACGCGCCACTCG
>JANWYZ010000279.1 GCA_025054895.1 bacterium
GTGAATGTTCGCGCGCCTCAGAAGGAAATGTGGCCAAGCTTGACTCGGGCGCACTCCCGGGAGCCAATACGGCTGTTGCTCCAACGGCTCAGAATGACATGAGGCCCAGAATGACACGGGCGCACAGCCGTGCGCCACTACCGCTGTGGCGACAACGGCTCTCGGCAGGAGCCTCGCCCTCCAGAAGAACCAGACAAAACAGGCTGATGCAGGTGTCATGATGGTCGTAGGCGTCTTGACGGTAGAGCTGCACCTTTACGAAGCAACCTCTCTGAAAGAGAAGCGTCACGTGGTGCGCAGTACTCTGGACACCTTGCGCAACAAGTTCAACCTCTCTGCTGCCGAGGTAGACCATCTGGACGAATGGCAGCAGGCAACGCTGGGCTTCTCCTGTGTGGGCAACGACAAACAGCACGTGAACAGCGTGCTGAACAAAGCGCTGGACTTTTTATACGCCGACCCGCGCATAGAAGTGGTCGAGGTAAATCTGGAGTTATGGTGAAAAATGAGCAGCAACAGAGTGTCGAAGATAGAAAGCTTGCTGGTGAGTGAAATCAGCGACATTGTTCACAATGAGCTGAAGGACCCACGCCTGGATGGGGTGACCATCACGCAGGCGCGGGTATCTCGCGACCTGAGCCATGCCAAAGTGTATGTAAGTGCACTGAAAGGGGTAGAGGCGCGCGATAAGGCGCTGGAAGTGCTACGCAACCTTGCCGGGCGCATTCGCGGCGAGTTTGGACGGCGTGTACACCTGCGTGTTGTGCCGGAAATCCAGTTTGAGCCGGATGAGGGCATTGAAGCAGGCATGCGCGTGCACGAACTGTTGCGTCAGCTGGAACAGAGATGATACGCCGTCATCTGCAACAAGTTGCTCAGATACTGCGGGAGGCAAAGAGCGTGGTCATCGCCTGCCACCTCAACCCCGACGGCGATACGCTGGGATGCGCTCTTGCTCTGCAGATGACCCTGGAAGGTATGGGCAAAAGGGTGATTACCCTGAGCAGCGACGGCGTGCCGGAGATATATCGCTTTCTGCCCGGATCGGAAAAGATATTGAGCCTCACTGAACAGCGCGGTTTCGACGTAGCGGTGGTATGTGATACAGGCATGCCCGACCGTATCGGCAAGGCAAAGGATGCGGTGTTCTCGGCGCGGATTATTGTGGATATCGACCATCACGTGACAGAGGGTGCGTTTGGGCACATCCGTATCCAGCAGCCCAAAGCGGCTGCTACCGCTGAAATCGTGTACCGCCTGCTAAAGGTGATGGATGCGCCGATTACCCCTGCCATCGCCACCTGTTTGCTTACCGGCATCATCACCGATACCGGACTTTACCGCTACATGAACGTTTCGCCCACAACTTTTCGGCTGAGCGCAACCTTGATGGAGGCAGGCGCATCGCCAGCGCACATCGCTGAGGAGGTTTTCGAAAAGCGTTCTTTTGCCAGTGCAAGGCTGTTGGGACGCGCCCTCGAGCACATTCGGCAAGAGGAGAACGGGCGACTGATATGGTCTTACCTGAGCCATGAGGACTTCGCTGAGCTGGGCGCTACCGACGAAGACACCGAGGGCATTATCACCCAATTGCGGGCGGTGCGCGATAGCGTGGTGCTGGCGCTGTTGCGGGAGGTGAAGCCCGGTCGTGTGCGCGTGAGCGTGCGCAGCCGCGACGAGCGGATCGATATGGCGAAGCTGGCGGAAAGGTTCGGGGGAGGCGGTCACCGACTGGCGGCGGGCTTCTGGGTAGACGGAAGCGTCGAGGAGGCTCGCGAGAAAGTAATCGGGGCGCTGAGAGAATGGATGCATTGCTCAACCTCTACAAGCCAGCGGGTATGACCTCGCGCGAGGCGGTGGACGCTGTGCGCCGGCTACTGGGCGTGCGAAAGGCGGGTCACACCGGCACGCTGGACCCCAGCGCGGAGGGGGTGTTGCTCATCTGTCTGGGCAAAGCCACCCGTCTCAACGAGTTTCTGCAATGGCTACCCAAAACCTATCGCGCCCGGATGGTGTTGGGCGTACAGACCAGTACACAGGACATGGAAGGCGAAGTCATCGCTACCACCGACGCCAGCAGCGTGACTCAACAGATGCTGGAAGCAGTGCTGCCTCGTTTCACAGGAGAGATCGAGCAGGTTCCGCCGATGCATTCCGCCCTGCATTATGAAGGCAAAAGGTTGTATGACCTCGCCCGCGAAGGAAAGGTGGTGCCGCGCGAGGCTCGCAAAGTGTTCGTTCATCGCTTGCAGTTGCTACGGTTCTTCTCTGACGAACACCCTGAGGCGGATATCGAGGTGGAATGTTCCACCGGAACCTACATCCGCACCCTCTGCGCGGATATCGGTGACGCGCTGGGCGTGGGTGGGTATATGAAATCGCTGGTGCGCACGTCAATCGGCGACTTCCGCATCGAGCGGGCGGTCACCCTGCAACAGCTGCAGCAAAACGACGCCCCAGATTACCTTATCCCGATGGCAAGGGCAGTGGAGAACGTTCTACCTGTATGGACGCCCCATCCGCGCGTGCTGCGCCTGTTTCGACTGGGTAGGTTCGTGAAGCCAACCCCCTTCCCACCTGTACCCTTGCCGGACGACAAACCGCCGTACATCGCTGTGCTGGACTCTACCGGCGAGCTGTTCGCTATCGCCGCTGTGCGCCGCGACGAGGTATGGCCCTATAAAGTGTTTGGCGAGCGCGTCCTCTACCACCCTCGCAGCGTGGAGGAGGATTTGGGGTGAGCGATTCGGACTCGCGTTCACTCAGTCTGCGCGCCAGCGTGGTGACCATCGGTTCCTTCGATGGAGTGCACCGAGGTCATCAAGCAATTGTTCGTGTTGCCGTCCAGCGTGCGCAGGAGCTGGGCATCCCCGCTGTTGCAATCACCTTCGACCGCCATCCGCAGGAATCCGTCCAGCCCGACAACGCGCCTGCGTATCTCACGACGTTGACCAGCCGCTTACGCCTGCTGTTGGAGAACGGGGTACAGGATGTGCTGGTACTGCGCTTCGACCGCGAGTTCGCCACACTGCATCCCGAAGCCTTCTTGCAGTCGGTGCTTCAGAGGCGTCTGAACGCACGACGCATCGTGGTAGGCAGAGATTTCCGGTTTGGACATCAGCGGATGGGTAGTGTGGAGTATCTGCAGGCGGTGCAGGCGCGCTTCGGTTTTGAGGTAGAGGCGGTGCCAGACGTTCTATATCGGGGTGAACGCATCAGCAGTAGCCGAATTCGCCAGGCGTTGCTAGAGGGCGAGGTGCAGGAAGCGTCTGCGATGCTGGGCAGGGCGTATGCGCTGGAGGGTGTGGTCGTGCGTGGGCAGCAAATCGGAAGGAAGCTGGGCTATCCCACGGTGAACCTGAGCCTGCACGCGCCTCAGCTGGTACCAAGAGACGGAATCTACGCCGGAAGACTGCTGCACGAGCGCACTGGCAACCTTTACACAGCAGCGATTAGTGTGGGTGTACGCCCTACCGTAGACGGCACAGGGCGAACCATCGAGGCATACCTGTTGGGCTTTTCGGGCAGCCTGTACGGCGAGCAAGTGCATCTCGCTTTCTTCCACCGCTTGCGAGACGAGCGCAAGTTTGAAACCCTGCACGCGCTGAAGGCGCAGATGGACAGGGATGTGCAACAGGTCGCTAACCTGATGAGATAGGCTTGCTCTTTAGCAAGCATCGGCGCTCACCATGCCAATGATGTGGCATATCGTTGCCCCCGATTGAAATCGGGGGCTATGGGCAAGAAAAATCCGCCTGAGCAGATTGGGGCGTGTGTTCTCTCCTGCTGAGCCGAAGGCGAAGCATCTGAGACCCTTCGCTAACGCTCAGGGTGACAGAGGGGTTGGAGGGCGAGGCTCCC
>JANWYZ010000027.1 GCA_025054895.1 bacterium
TAACGTGGAGGGTGACGCAGCTGGGGCGGTCGTGATGGCGCGGTGGGTAAGAAAGAAAGTATGAGAACAATGACTACTCATCGGGCTTGTTTAGCCAGAATTGCTTGACTCGCTCAAAGTGCTGTAGCCGTCCTGCAATCTTGGCGATTTCTCTCGGATAGAACAGCTCTAGTTTCTCACAGAGTTCCAGCATCCACTGCTTCCGTGAGTATCCGTCTCGGATACGAATCTGGTTGGCGTCCGCGATTTGTATCTGCCCCCATCCCAGTGCGCCTATCGTCAAGCAATCCCAAGATAGGAACTCGATAGGCACAAAGTGCGCCTTCTTTACCGTTATCTCGGTCTCCTGAATGTCATACTGGATGAGTAGTATAGCGAAGTAATTTCTGTCATCCTCATAAAACCGGGCTAACCTCTCCACTGAGGTGAGATTTGGCATGTTGAATTGAGCGCCCAAACGATGTGTTTTGACATCCACTACATAGTACGACCCAGCCCTATCCGAGAACGCCATATCTGCCATGGCTCTTCGAGCGAAGTCAGCGGAATAATCGTTAACAAGTTCGCCGAGCAATTCACCAAAGCGTTGAGAAATTAACGCTTGTACAGCGTCCCCTACCGCTCGTGGGCTCGAGATGGTCATGGGAGAAAGGTACCCTGAGCGAGAATTGAGTAGTTCTACAACAGCTTCTTCTATGCGGTTCCTCGTATCCGTATGAAAAATGATACTTTGGGGCATTGTCCCATACCTTAAATAAGAAGATTGAGGCGCAAAAAGCCTCCCGAATCATGCGACAGTTCTTCGTGGCGTGCACGAGGTGCCGAATTTCTCTCCCAGAACACTCCGCCCTCATAACCTTGTATAGTTCTATCATGCTCAGCGAATTGCAATCTCTTCTCTGCCAGACAGCAATACAGGGTATCTACTTCCACCCCAACGTACAGCCTGTCCAGCTTCTTCGCTACAACCGACGTGGTTCCGGAGCCTAGAAACGGATCAAAAACGACATCTCCCGGGCGCGAGCTGGCTAATATCACTTTAGCCAGCAGTTTCTCTGGCTTTTGTGCAGGATGCTCCGTGTTTTCTGGCATTGACCAGAACGGTACGGTAATGTCCGTCCAGATGTTTGAGGGGTAGGTGAGTCGATATCCTTCGCCGTTTATCTTCACCCAATCCTTGGGATTGCCCTGTTCATCCCGATAGGGAGCGATGACCTTACGTTTAAGCTTTACTGCTTCTGCGTTGAAGAAGTAATCATCAGACATGGTACAAAACCAGATGTCCTCGGAGCAATTCTTCCAGTTTGCTCTGGCTCCTCGACCTTTTTCACGCTCCCAAGTAATGCGGTTTCGCACTTTCAGGTACTTATCTGCTACTAGATGCACAGCGGAAGAGGACCTCCAGTCGCTACAGATGTATACCGACCCGGTCGGTTTGAGTACCGTGAGCAGCTTGGGCAACCAAGAATCCATCCACTCCGCATACTCCTGGATGGAACGTTGCCGAAAAGTGTGTGAGTTGAAGCTCTTAGTCAAGTTGTAAGGAGGGTCTACAAATAGCAGGTCGACAAATCCCCTCGGCAACCAGTCCAGTATTTCAAATAGGTCTTGATTTACTGTTTTACATAGGATGTCTGGTACTTGTACAGGAGCAGAGAGCCGCACCAGCCGAAGACGGTAATGTTCTATCTCCTCGGAGGAAAGGGTGATTGTACGGTTTCTGGTTGCACGACGCGTCTGGTTGTAGACATCCATTGGTGTTATCCACATTGCTCAGAGTTATGCCTTTTTAATATTCTACACACCTACAATGCTCGCCTTCCGGCACCGAGGCATTTGCTTATACGAGTTCAATAACGCCAAGGATGAACAGGTGTCGCATCTTGTTCGCACTTTCTGGACACAAGCAGTTAGTGTCCCATTCCTAGCAGCGTCACGGTCACTGGTAGCACCACAATAGTCAATAGCGTGCCTATCACAATCACCAGCGTTGCCAGCTGATAGTCGCAGCCGTAGCGTTCGGTGATGACGGCGTTCACCATAGCGCTGGGCATAGCCGACTGTGTCACAGCCACCCACCGCGCGATGCCCTGCACGCCGAGCCATCCTGTCGCCAGCCACATCAGCCAGGGGAATATCGCCATCTTCGCCACAAGGATCAACGCCATGGGCAGGTAGTAACGGTTCGCTCGGAGACGCGCTGGCTCTAGCATCAGTCCCAGAGACAGCAGTACCAGAGGAACCGTCGCGCCTGCCACCAGTTGTGCGGCGTGGTTGATAAACGGCGGCACAGGCAGCTGTAAAGCGTTAATCACCAGCGTTCCGATCAGTACGATGAAGGTAGGAGTGGTGAAAAAACTAAGCATCTCGCGCCAGCTGGTTTCGTACTTATTGCCGTAGTGCATGGCGACCGCTACCCCGACCGTATATACGGGCAGAGCCATGCTAAACTGGTCGTACACTACCGCCGCGGCCATTGCCCCTTCCGTTTTGCCAAAGATTGCCTGCACCACTGGATAACCGAGAAAGCCTGTATTGCCGTACACCGCGGTTAGCAGGAAGGTTCCGATGACAGGGCGAGGGAGACGCAACAGGCGGGCGGGTATCCACAGCAACGCCATGAGCAGCACTTGCAAGACGCCGAATAACCACGCTGCATGAATCATATCCACCGTCACGCGCTGGCGGTAGAGGGCGTGAAAGACGAAAGCAGGCAGAGTTACGTCCAGAATCAAACGGTTGATCACACCTGTATCGGTGTCTCGCAGGATACCCCGCCGCTTCAGCAGGTAGCCAGTAAACAGCACCAGAAACAGCGACAGCACCACCCCAAAAACGTTCAAGAGCTACGCTTCCTCCAGCTCCAACAAACTCTCCTCCATCTTCTTGCCGTCGTCGGCACAGGGCTGTGGTTCTAACTGTACAGGCAGAGCCGCTGCTGCGCTTTCATCGCCCTCCCAGCGGCGATGCCCGCTTTTGTCCAGCGCCGCCTTTACAAAGCCCAAAAACAGAGGGTGTGGTCGGTTCGGACGCGAGCGAAACTCAGGGTGGAACTGTGTTGCCATGAAGAAGGGATGTCCCTCCAGTTCAATAATCTCCACCAGCCGGTAATCCGGTGAAACGCCGGAGAACACCATACCCTGTTCCGCCAGTCGCTCACGGTATTCGTTGTTCACCTCGTAGCGATGGCGATGACGCTCGTACACTACCGCATCACGGTACAGCTTCGCTGCACGAGTGCGCTGCATGATGCGGCAAGGATAGGCTCCCAGACGCATCGTCGCGCCTTTGTCGGTCACCTCTTTCTGCTCCGGTAGCAGGTGAATCACCGGGTGCGGTGTGTTAGGGTCTGCTTCTTCAGTGTGGGCGCCGCGCAGCCCGCAGGCGTTTCGGGCGAACTCCACCACCGCCATCTGCAAGCCCAAACACAAGCCAAGAAACGGGATGCGGTGCTCGCGTGCGTAATGGATAGCCGCGATTTTGCCTTCCAGCCCGCGCACGCCGAAACCTCCAGCAACAATGATGCCATCGAAGCCCCTCAGGTGCTGTGCCACCTCGTCAGCCTTTTCCAATCCTTCCGAATCGATCCAGCGGATGTTCACGCGGGCGTTATTGGCAACTCCGGCATGCTTCAGAGCCTCGGCGATAGAGATATAGGCATCACCGTTGCCCGTATACTTGCCCACTACTGCCACGTACAGGTTGTAGCGGGGGCGCTTCATTACCTCTACCATCTTGCGCCATTCTTCCATGTCGGGTGGATTGTTAGGCAATCCAAGACGGCGCGCCACCAGATTTGCCAGCCCCAACTCCTCCAGGCGAAGCGGTATTTCGTAGATGGTCTCGGTGTCCATCGCTTCGATGACCGCCTCTTTCTCCACGTCGCAGAACAGCGAAATCTTCTCTTTCATCTCGTCGGAGAGGGATACTTTGGTACGACACACCAGCACATCGGGCTGGATACCAATTTCGCGCAACTTGATTACGCTGTGCTGGGTGGGCTTGGTTTTTACCTCGCCCCAGGGACCCACAAACGGGATGAGCGTCACATGGATATACATGACGTTTTCTGCGCCTGCCCGCTTCTTGAACTGACGGATGGCTTCCAGGAAGGGGAGCCCTTCGATATCGCCCACAGTGCCGCCAATCTCGGCGATTACCACATCCGCATTGTGCTCTTTGCCCACCAGCACGATGCGATCCTGGATCTCGTTGGTAATATGGGGGATTACCTGCACCGTTGCTCCGAGATAGTCGCCGCGTCGCTCTTTCGAGATGACTGCATTGTAGATATTGCCGGTGGTGACGTTGGAGTGGCGGGTGAGGTCTACATCGATAAACCGCTCATAATGTCCGAGGTCAAGGTCGGTCTCGGCGCCATCATCGGTCACGAATACTTCGCCATGCTGATAGGGGTTCATCGTGCCCGCATCCACGTTGATGTAGGGGTCGAACTTGAGAGGCGCCACTTTGAAGCCGCGACTGCGGAGCAACCGACCGAGGCTGGCGACGGTGATGCCTTTTCCAATAGACGACACCACGCCGCCGGTAACAAAAATATACTTGGTCATGGTGTTCCCCCAGAGTAAACTTCCAGAATTGTCTGGGGCGCACCATAAAGTGCCCTCTGTATTTATATCATGAAAAGGGACTTTTGACAAGGGAGAACTTCTTGCCCGAAGAGTTCTGACCTGCAGCCGCCTCTGCGGCGTCAATCTCTCCAACATTCCACGCTTTCGCAGAGCGACCTGCCGCTTCTTCATCCTGTTCGAGCGCAGGAATGGTGCCTCTCCAATCCGAAATGAGTAGAAGCACTGGGCAGATCGTGAGGGAGGGGATGTTGTTTCTACACAGTATCGCCAGCCGAATCGCCGCGCGACGAGCACGAGAACAGGTTATGCAGGCTGATGTATCCGCCCCCCGTGTGGTCACTTTTCGGGCGGTACTGCTGGGGTTACCGTTAATCGCCATTAACTGTTTCTGGATTACAGTAGTGGAAGTGCGTCTGTACACGCTGGACGGCACTTCACTGCCCCTTTTCATCACGCCTATCTTCATGCTGTTCGTACTGATTATCCTCAACATGTTCTGGCGATGGTTCAGCCCGCGCTCCGCATTGACGCCTGGCGAATTGCTGACGATATACGTGATGCTGGTAATCTCCTCTACGCTGGCGGCGCACGATATGCTGCAGAACATGTTCGGTGTGCTAGGGCATCCCGTGCGCTTTGCCACGCCTGAGAATAACTGGAAAGCGTTATGGTTTGAGTATCTGCCCTGGCGCCTGTTTGTGCGCGATGAAGAGGTGCTGAAGGACTTTTATCAGGGTAACGTCTCGCCCTATCGCTGGGAGCGCATTCAACCGTTTCTGGAACCTTTGCTGTTGTGGGCGGTGTTGATTATTGCCCTGATCGGTGTGATGCTTGGCGTCAACATACTGCTGCGTCGCTCGTGGACGGAGCACGAGCGACTGGTCTTTCCGATTGTGCAATTGCCAATGGCGATGACGGGGCACATCGGCGGAGTGCCCTTCTTCCGCCAGAAACCGATGTGGATAGGCTTCACACTCGCTATGGCGATTAGTGGTTTGAACGGTATCCACTGGTTGTACCCTTCTGTGCCATACATCCAGTACATCAAGCTCTACGACCTGCGCCAGCACATTACTAACCGTCCTTGGGACGCGGTGGGCTGGACGCCTATTAGCATGTACCCGTTTGGCATCGGACTGGCGTTCTTTACGCCCTTGGACCTGCAGTTCTCGTGCTGGTTTTTTTACGTGGCTCGTAAGCTGTTTCAGGTAGTCGGCGCGGTGTTCGGCTGGGATGCACCGACGAATGTGGGCTTTCCTTTCTTTCCCGAACAGGCAGCAGGGGCGTGGACGGCGCTGGGTATTGTGGTAGTGTACGGGGCGCGGCGTTACTTTGCGAACGCCTGGCGGCAAGCCTGGACGCAACATCCCACCGACCCGGAAGAGAGCCGTCGTTTCCGCTGGGCGTTTGGATTGATTGCAGTATGTCTGGTGGTAATTATCGTCTTCGCGCAACAGCTGGGCATCTCGCTCTGGGTGGGATTTACCTTTTTCGCCATCTACTTTCTACTTGCCATCACCATTACCCGCGTGCGCGCCGAGCTGGGCACGCCTCACGAGATTTACTTCGTCAACCCTAACCGTATGATGACTGCTCTCTTTGGCAGCCAGAACATTGGAACACGCGACCTGACGCTAATCCAAACCCTTTACTGGTTCAACCGCGGTTACCGCTCGCACCCCATGCCCAACCAGCTGGAAGCGATGAAGATGTTCGAAGGCTACCCGAAGTCGCTGAACAGACTGATATGGGTGATTGTGGTTGCTACCTTGTTCGGTTTCGTGGCGACCTGTTGGGCGAACCTGCACGTAACTTACCGTGCTGGGGCAGATGCGAAAGCGGTCGGTTTTAAGGATTGGTTGGGCTGGGAGTCTTTTGGCTGGTTAACCAGCTGGATTAACGCGCCCATCAAGCAGGAATCCACCCGAATCGGCTACATGGCGGGCGGTTTCTTGATAGTGGTGTTCCTGCGCCTGATGCGCAATCTGTTTCTATGGTGGCCCCTGCATCCTGCGGGCTACGCACTGGCGGTCTCGTATGCGATGGACTATTTCTGGTTCAACTTTTTCATCGCATGGGTCATTAAGGGGCTGCTGATACGCTACGGCGGAATGCGCGCACATAATATTGCTGTGCCCTTCTTCCTCGGGTTGATACTGGGCGACTACACAATGGGCTCGCTCTGGAGCATTCTGGGTGCGGTGATGGACGTACAGACGTACAAGATATACATCTAGCCCTCTGGTGCAGTGTTAAGTTATGAGTTTACGATTGCGCAACATCCGTCCCCCGATTCAAATCGGAGGCTATGGTGGCACAAAATCCGCCTTCGCGGATTGGAACAACCTGCACGGCGGAACTTTTGCCTGTCAATCCCCCTTCATCACTTCCTTCAATGCCTGCGCCGCCTGTTTCGCGCTGTCGGAAGCCTTCGGGTCGTTCAGCAGGGCGCGGGCTGTGTCGCCGCCGCTGGACCATGTGGTGGCAAGATGACCAATCATCTTCTCAGTAGCGGTCTTGCGGGCGTAGTCGCGCAGGGCAAGAGCCGCCTGTACGTTGCGCCAGCTGGATGGAAGCACTCGGAAGCCCTTCTGCTGGAAGAAGGGTACCGAGGGGTACTCCTCGCGCGGCTCATAGTGCCAATCGCAGATGATAATATCCTTGGGGATCATGTCGACGGCGGGCGCGGTCCCGTTCTGACTGGCTTCCCATTTGCCATACTTCATCGCCGAATCGTCCAGCAATCTGTCGCCCCACATGAGCATGGTCTGTTTGCGTTTTTTGACCAGGTGCTGATGGTAGTCGTTTACCGCCTTGGCGAACAGGTCAGCCGGGTTTTTGCCACGACAGCGTGGGCACTGGTCACTGGCGATGAGAAACACCTCGTCCATCCCCACATGGAAGGCGTCTGCCTCGAAGGCGTCTATCAGTTCGTCCATCAGGGCAAATACCACATCGTTCACCTTCGGATGCAAGGGACACCAGCTACGACAGTAGATGCCCGGGTTGTCCAGCGGGATTTGGGGAGTCTCGTCGAACTCAGGATATTTCACCAGCAGGGGGAAGGTAGTTTTCGCCCACGACTGGTGTCCCAGGCAGTTGAACTGTGGGACGAAACGGACGCCATTTTGACGGCAGGCGGACAGGATGCTTCGGATATCGCCCTTGCTTAACACCCCGTTTGCCCGCAGTTCGGGGTGGGAACGATACTCGTAGTTGTAGTTCACCTCCAGAATGAGCACGTTCACACCCAACGGAGCAAGCGTTTGTTCAATAGCCCTGTTGAGCAGAGTTACGTCCTCCGCCCGTGGAGCCATAATGTGTATACCTTTCCACTGTGCTTTCTGCTGAGCTGGCATGGTTCGCGTCCTTCTTCGAGTATTTTGTCTTCCGATTCGCGCTCGTTGGGGGAGACTCCTGCTGTTGCAGGAAGCAAACGACGGCTTGCAGAACCGAAGCAGAAACTACAGCGTAGAAAGGAGTAGATGGATGCCGAAGATCACTATTATCGGCGCGGGAAGCGTAGTGTTCACCAAAAACCTGCTGGGCGACATCCTGAGCTTCCCCGAGTTAGCAGAGTCGCACATCGCCTTGATGGATATTGACCCCGACCGTTTGCACACCGCAAAGCGCGTAGCGGAGAAGGTAGCAAAGGCGGTAGACGCTCATCCGATAGTTACTGCCACCTTAGACCGACGTGAAGCGCTGGACGGCGCGGACTACGTAATCAATACCATCCAGGTGGGGGGGTATAAGCCCTCTACCGTCATTGATTTCGAAATCCCCAGGAAGTACGGCTTGCGACAGACCATCGCCGACACGCTGGGCGTTGGAGGCATTATGCGGGCGTTGCGCACGATTCCTGTGCTGCTCGGTATCGCGCGCGATATGGAGGAACTGTGCCCGAACGCCCTGTTCATCAACTACACGAACCCGATGGCGATGAACGTGTGGGCATGGTATCGCGCTTCAAAAGTGAGAGCCGTAGGGCTGTGCCACAGTGTGCAGGGCACTGCGTGGTCGCTGGCGGTCGAAGACCTTAAAATCCCCTATGAGGAAGTCAACTACGTCTGCGCGGGCATCAACCACCACGCTTTCTACCTGCGTTTCGAGCGCAACGGTGAAGACCTGTATCCTGCGTTGCGGCAGATATATCTGGAGGGGCGTGTGCCCCACTATAATCGCGTCCGCTACGAGATGATGATGCGTCTGGGCTACTTTGTCACCGAGTCCAGTGAACACTACGCAGAATATGTGCCCTACTTCATCCGCCGTGACCGTCCTGACCTGATAGAACGGTTCAACATCCCGCTGGACGAGTACATCCGACGTTGTGAAGAGGTGATTGCACGCTGGGAACGGATGCGCGTGGAGTTTGAAAGCGATGAGCCGATCACCGTGGAGCGCAGCATGGAGTACGGATCGCTGATTATCCACAGCATGGAGACGGGTGTCCCGCGCGTGGTGTACGGAAACGTGCGCAACGATGGGTTGATTACCAATCTGTTACCCGATTGTTGTGTGGAAGTACCCTGTCTGGTGGATAAGAACGGCGTGCAGCCCATACGCATCGGCGCTCTGCCCCCGCAACTGGCGGCGATTATCTCTACCAACGTGAACGTACAGTATCTGACCGTGGAGGCGGCACTGACCGGCAAGCGTGAGCATATCTACCATGCGGCGATGTTAGACCCGCATACCGCAGCGGAGTTGACGCTGGACGAAATCTGGTCGCTTGTAGACGACCTGCTGGAAGCGCACGGGGAGATGATACCCGTAGCCAAAGATTAATGCTCTGTGTGGGAGCGTCGCGTGAAAGGAGAGGAGATGCCCCCGGTCAGGTGCGATGTACAGTTTGGGCGATTAGCGTACTCGTGGTGAAAAAAGGCGGCAGGGTGATATACCCTGCCGCTAACTGTAGAGAGCTTGAGAGCGGCCCTATGCTATGTGCCCGAGGTTCCGTGTTGAGGTGGTCATCCGTCGCCTCACGGCGTGGTAATGTCGGGGCGACAGATAAATCTCCTGTAACTTTCCCGACGCCGGCGAATCATCACCGCCTGTACCACCTGGTGCAGTGCGTTTACATACTCGTCCGCGCCCTCCGCTACAGCGTCATGTAACTCCCCTACAGGGTCGCTAGCGAGGATGCGCACAATTTGCGCTTTATACAGCAACAGCTCCAGCGCATCTACCATACGTTCGGGCACAGCTCCTTCTGCCACCAACGAGCCAGGCAGATAGCGCCAGCACAGGCTCTTGCGCTTTTCGTGTTCGAAATCCTTTACCGCTCTGAGCCACAGTCCATCGCCCAGGTAGCGAATGGTACGGAGCACTCTGGACAGGTCGGGATAACCGTCAGGATGTTCAGGCAACGGCTGAGCCACCGACAGCACGCGCACGCGCAGCGCGAAGCGCGATAGCACGGCGACGTAGTGGTCCAGGTCGCGCATCGCGCGGCGAAATGCTTGCGCCTGCAGAGGGCACCACACATTGTAGCCCAGGATGTAACGCGGTGGATGCGCCGGAAGGAAAGTATCTGTTGGTACGGCAAAGATGCGCTGAACCAGCTCGTCTATCTCATCCCCAGCCTGCCAGCGTGTGAGAAACTCGGCTCGCAGCTCTTCCAGATGCTGCAGCCTCTGCCGGTCGGGCAGGCGCAGGGTCTCACTATCCTCAAACGGCACTTCATCCAGACCATCCACTTCCACGTGCGTAAAAAATCGGAAGGTGGAAGCGAAACACATGTTTGATTGAACCTCCCTGCTTTCCAGATGTGCAAAAGCACCTCTTTCTTCTCTCACCTTCGAGGGCGAGTAGTTTTTCTACGGGGAAGTCAGCGCTGCTTGAATATCCTCGTGGAAGTACTCTGCGGATTCTCTTCATTTCTCTTAGATGCATAGGCGCGCGAAATGTTTCGGGTTTTGGAGGAAAATTTCAGGCGAAGAAGCGTGAACTCAAGCGGCAAAACATCAACCCCCCAGCTCACCAGCCTGCATGTGTAGCCTGCCCAGGCAAGTCTGGCCTTCATGCTGTCTTGCGGGTTTCCATATCGGGTTGGCTGGCGCAGCGTGCGATAAGGCAAGATAGTAATACCTGCACCAGCCGCCATGTCCGCGCGCGGTGACTTTGCTGCTTCACAGGCGACAGGATCGCTGTGGTCTACTCCGTTTTCTTGCGCAACAGCGCGATGAATAACGTGGAGCGCGTCTCCTGAATAATCACCGCCTGAAAGTGGGTGATCTCCCAGCCGTGCGACACGAGCTCATTCAGGTGCTGTTCCATCAGGCGGTCATCGGTAGTGCGCACAATGCGGTACTCCACTGTCGCCAGCTTGGCAATTTCCTCTTCCCCGTGCAGGATGTGGAAGAGCGGCTTGACGTGGCGTTCGAGCATGGTGTCCAGAGGCATCTCCAGCTCCGCCTCGCGCGGTTCCAATCCCAGCCAGATGCGCTCTTCGTCATCACGGTAGATGATGAAGCCCGCCTCAACTACGACCTCTTCCTGGATCTCGGGCTGGGAGAACATTTGCTTACAGTGCTCGCCGGATACAATCCACATCTGCGAGTGGCGAGGCAAGCCCAGGTGGCTGTACTCATGGTCGGTACGGGGTTCGCCCGCTATCCTTTCCAACTTTAGCCCGCCCTGCACTGCAGAGGCGACAACGGAAACAGGCACTACACAGAAATTGCGGTGCAACCAGTCGGCATACGTTCGTAACATCCTCCCCACCTCCCCCATACGAACGCGCCGCTGCGTGGTGCGCCTGCGTGCAACATCACGGTAATAGAGACAGATTGGTGGTCTGAAGCTATGCACTCACGCGGCGTCTCGCGTTTTATCGCACCGATTATAACACTCGAGCAACATTTTGTCAAACGTTTAATTTGCTCTGATGAAGAACGACCTTGCGCGCTATACAAGCTGGTGCTCTGTTAAGTTATGAATTTGTGATTGCTTCTCTGGTGGCCCACCATTGAAATGGTGGGCTATGACGGAAACAAACCTGCCTGCGCAGGTTTTCCAATCCGCGAAGGCGGATTTTGTTCCACCATAGCCCCCGATTTCAATCGGGGGCAGGATGCGCGAAATCGTGAAATCACAACTTAACAAAGCACTAGAGGTTCGCCCTCCAGACTACACCTGCTATCTCTGCATTAACCGCACCACAGGGTGTTGCGTCCCTCAGACTGACAATTCCCGAAAATCCAGCGTTCTACTGTATGGTTGCGCTGTTGTGACCTGCTCTCCCTTTGTGTTAGAATAAGATGTGCGCACCATCTCCAGGCCGAGAGGTCATTCTTGTCATGTCGCTTCAAATGAGGAGCTTTTTGCTTCGCCAAGAAGGAGAAAGGACTAACCTGCTAACACCCAAACAATCTACTGTAGCCTAACAGGATGCTTGAGGTAAATCGTCTCCATAAATCCTTCCGGAATGTGCGCGCGGTGAACGACTTGAGCCTGCACGTGCAGGCGGGCGAGATTGTGGGCTTGCTTGGGCCCAACGGCGCGGGTAAAACCACCACCCTGCGCTGTATCTGCGGCATCCTGCGCCCCGACGCCGGGCAAATCGTTGTGGGCGGCTATGACCTCGCCAAACAGGAAGAGCAGGCAAAACGCCTGATGGCGTTTATTCCGGAAGTACCGAACCCCTACGATTTGCTCACCGTGCGCGAGCACATCCAATTTGTAGCCATGTGCTATGGCACGCTGGACGCTTTCCACGAGCGCATCGAAGAGCTACTGCACCGCTTCGACCTGAAAGAGAAAGAGCACGATCTGGCAGCTACCCTCTCTAAAGGCATGAGGCAGAAACTGGCGGTGGCATGTGCTTTTGTGCACAACGCAAGGGTATTTCTGTGCGATGAACCCTTAATCGGTATCGACCCGAAAGGACAGCACGAGCTGAAGAGCGAGCTGCAACGCCTGCGCGACGAGGGCTGCGCTATTCTGGTCAGCACGCACCAGCTGGACACTGCAGAGCGTCTGTGCGATAGGGTGATCATCATGCAGGCAGGGCGCAAACTGGCGGAGGGTACGCTAGCGGAGCTGCAGGCGCAGGCTCAGATGGCGGACAGCACACTGGAACAGGTGTTCCTGCGTTTGACTGAGGAGTCAGCGGATGGGCGCACTGTGGTTTCTGACGTGGCGAACGCTGGTCAATAGCACCCGCCGCACTCTGCGCCATCCAGTGCGGGCAGTGGTATTTGCTCTGGTAGTTGGATGGTTCGGCTTCATCATGGTGAGTAACCTGGTTTTCGCCATCGGTGCGCGATTGCGTGACGCCCCGCACCTGCCCCCCGACCTCACGCTGATTAGCATGGACAGCCTGATCGCACTTATTATGGCAGTACACCTGACGATGTTATGGCAACCCCTGTCGCCATGGACGGGGATCGCCTCTGTGCCGCTGTTTACGCCTGCAGACGTGAACTTCCTGTTCCCCTCGCCTCAGAAGCGACCTGTGGTTTTTTTCTTCCTGCTGTTCACGCGGGGGATGGCGACCAGCCTGATCAACCTGTTGATACTCATCCTTCTGGTGCTGGCAGTAGGGCACGACCTGATAGTGAATGCCCTTACAGGCAGACATCCTTCCAGCATCGGACTGAGCTGGGTGTACCCGTTGATGTATCTTCTCGCTTTCACGGGGTTGCTTTTTGCTGGCATGTATATCTCCTTACGCGAGCAAATGCGAGAGGGATTCCGTCGCCGTACGGCTGCGGTGTTCTGGTGCGCAGCCGGGGTGCTGGCAGGAATGCTTGGCGCATACGGCTATCATGCGTGGAGGGCAGGGTATGAACCATTACAGGAGGTGGTCTGGCACGTACTGCACAACCCGATGGTGGCGATACCGTTGTTGCCTTTACGTGCCCTGGCGGAAGCGGCGCTGGTTTTCTACAAGGGCTGGACCCCTGTTGTCACCGCAGGTTTCCTGCTATGGGGAGGGTTTGCTACGTGTATGGTATGGCTGCTTATCCGCGAGCAAGGTTGGCTATACGATCTGGCTGCCAAAATGTCTTCGCTGAGCACAGTGTACAACCTGCGTCGGCAAAGCCCCGCTCAAGCCGCCTATGAGAATGTTGTTGCCTATACAGCCTCGCTTGGCAGCGATGCGCCACGCTGGCGTCTGTTTGAACGGTGGACTCCTCAGGGAGTGTGGGCGTTGCTATGGTGTAATAGCCTGCTGCTATGGCGTATGGCAAAGGGGATGATGCTATCATATAGTCTGCTTCTGAGCATGGCGGTGCTGGCACTAATAGTCTTTCTGAGACGATACGAACCGGAGACATATCCCCTACTGGGGGTCAGCGTGCTATACCTCACTGCCTTCTTCGAGCTGTTCTTCACACAGATACTCCTGATGATAGCAGTACGCCGTGCGGAGGTAAACAAGTCTTTGCCCTTTCGAGCAAACCATATTCTCTGGATGGAGATCCTGCCTCCCAGTTTGCTCATCTGGTTCTACACCACCCTGGTCTGGGGCGCATTCTGCATTCTACTGCCGCAACAGTGGGAGATGCTCACAGCTCATTACCTGAGAGTGTTATCCATCGTGCCGCTCTGGCATGCAGGTATGTTGCTGGTGTATTTGCTCCTGCCCGACCAGAGTGACTATACGCAGCGCGTGCTGTTGGGAATACTGCTTCTGCCCATGCTGTTGCTGACCACTCTGCCCGCGCTGGGAACGTGGGCGTTGGCTGCCCGGCTGGATTTACCAACGGTTGTTGCCACTGGGCTGATGATGGTAGTAAACGCGCTGGCAACGTGGATGGTGGTTGGCGTTGCAGCCAGCCGCTATACGCAGATGAACCCCGTAGAGTAGCCATGCTTGACCCGTCGCTGAATTAGCGGACTATCCGACGAAGGTTCCACCGTCACAACCTGCGATTTCTACAAGAGACAAACGCATACCGCCCCCTCGCTACGAAGCAATCTGAGAACAGTATTGGTAACCACCAACCAGGTGTTCTGCTCTAGTAGACCCCACAAAAATTCTCCCCTTATCCGATGAAATACCGCATTTGTACGGGGAGAATTGGCATAGTTTTTGCCTTCTAATTTAGCGTGCAAAAACATTATGCTAGGAGGATAATCGATGACCACTTGCATCAGGTGCATCGCTCGTGTGTTGCCCGCAGTGTATGTAGCGGTATCTACGCTCCTCGCCCCGAGCGCTCAGGCGGCGGTTGTAAGTACAGCAGGTAGCGTACAGCAATTGGCATCGCCCCCCTCGACAGTGATGCCCAACGCTTTTCAGGACGACAACACCATCTGGATTTTCAAGGAGAAGACAGCCTATACTCTGTCTGCGCCCCTCACCATCAATATCAACGCGCCCGGATTTTATAACACGTATCCGGCATCTCTGACTTCCACATTGCCTGCAGGCTTGACGGTGGATGTGTACTTCATGCACTTCGACCCGCGAAGCTCGGTGCGTCACAGCGGAAGCGTTACCTTCGATGTGCCGATATTAGGGGTTATTGTGCGAGACGCTCAACTATTCGCCAGCAACTACCTTGGCGTTCCCACCACCACCTACCCGAACAGCGGCACTAACCGCGCGCTGGAAAACATTCAAGACAGGATTACACTCTCGCCGGATATGAAGACAATCACGGTAGACTGGCTGGCCAGTTCGCCCGGCGACCGTATCCGCATTATCACTGCGAGCCCTTCCACCAGTGCTATTCCCGAACCAACAAGCCTCGCTCTGTTCGGCGCGGGCTTGATGGCGACTGGCGTCGGTCTGCGCCGCACGCGACGAGGGCAAAGAATACTCTCCGCGTAGAACCCTCCTGACCTGTCATTCGGTTCCAGCGTTGAGGGGGACGCTCCGCCGCCGCAACAGACGTGACGAGGGGCGACCCCTCTTCTCTCTACCCATATCATAGAGCACCTTCGCTACTTTTATTCGCTCCCTGAGAGTCTCTGGAAACGTTGTTGCTTCGCCGCATTAGCAGGAACTCAAGCGATACCCGCGAAAAGGAAAATGTTTAACTTCACGGGTTGTACCGGAGGATAACCATGTACCGTTTTGTGTACGCGCTGGCTCTGCTGGCAACGGTTGCGCTACTGCTCTCTGCTTGCGGGAAACGTCAAACATCGCCGGGTAGCGCTACGACGCAGCCGCAGCAACCACGCATTGCAGTTGTGCCCAAAGGCACGGCGCATTCGTTCTGGTTGACGGTAAAGGCGGGCGCGGAGCAGGCAGGACAAGAAGAAGGCGTGCAGATTCTGTGGAAGGGACCTGCCGAAGAAACGGATGTGGAAGGGCAACAGCGCATTCTTGAAGATTTCATCAACCAGAAAGTGGATGCCATCGTGATGGCAGCGTGCGATGCAGATGGCATGGTTCCAATCGTCAAGCAGGCGATGGCAGCAGGCATTCCCGTCATCACCATCGATTCGGGGGTGAACTCGGACGATCCGCTCAGCTTCGTGGCAACGGACAATGTAGCAGCTGCGGCGAAGGCAGCGGAAGTGCTGTGCCAGCTGGTGGGAGGTAAGGGTAAGGTAGGTATGATCCCCTTTATCAAGGGAGCAGCATCCTCCGAGCAGCGTGAACAGGGGTTCCGTGAAGGCATCAAAAAATGCCCCAGCGTCACATTGGGACCGGTGCTGTACTCGCAGAGCCAGGTGGAACGCGCCATGCAGGTCACTGAGGACATGCTCACCGCCAATCCAGACCTGGTGGGCATCTTCGCGGCGAACGAGCCGGGCGCGGTAGGGGCGGCGACGGTGCTGGAACAGCGTGGGTTGGCCGGCAAGGTGAAGCTGGTGGCTTTCGACGCTGCACAGCCGGAGATCGACGCCCTCAAGCGCGGCACTATTCAGGCGCTGGTCGTGCAAAACCCCTTCAAGATGGGCTACGAGGGCGTAAAGCTGGCGGTGAAAGCCATCAGGGGCGAACGCGCCAGCATCCCCAAGAGAGTGGACACCGGTGTTACCATAGTCACGAAGGAGAACCTCGATAGTCCCGAGGTACAGGAGCTGTTGAAGGAGAGAAAGTGAGCAGACACATGCTTGGTAATCCGCTGGGCAGATGGAGTGAGACGAAGGCTCGCAACTGGGCGAGAAGGGTCGGTTTGCTGCGAGGGTGTAACTACATCCCCCGCACGGCGGTCAACACTATCGAGATGTGGCAGGCAAACACCTTCGACGAGCGCACGATAAACGAGGAGCTGGGTTGGGCAGCGAAGGCGCACTTGAACAGCCTGCGCGTGTTTCTGCACTACCTTGTGTGGGAGACCGACAGGGACGGACTGTTAAAAAGGCTGGACCGCTTTTTGGGCATCGCACACAGGTATCACCTCAGCACGATGCTGGTGCTCTTCGATGACTGCTGGAATCAAGAGCCCAAACTTGGCAATCAGGAGCCGCCTGTGCCTGGAGTACATAACAGCCGATGGGCTGCCAGCCCGGGCAGGTCGCGCGTGCTGGACAGGAGCCACTGGAAGGGGCTGGAGCAGTTCGCCAAAGATATAGTCGGCAGGTTTGCGCGAGACGAACGGGTGGTGGTTTGGGACCTGTACAACGAGCCTGGTAACTCCGGGATGGGAGAGAAGAGCCTGCCGCTGGTGGAAGCCAGCTTCGAGTGGGCGCGCGAGGCTTCCCCTTCCCAGCCACTCACGGTGGGGCTGTGGGCAAACTTTCAGGATGCTATGCACCAGCGGTTCGCCGAGTTATCAGACATTATTTCGTTCCACACATACGACCTACCAGAAGAGGTTCGGACGAAAGTGGACCTGCTGCAAAAGTATCAAAGACCTCTGGTATGCACCGAGTTTCTGCGACGACAGGTAGGTAATACCTTTGCTGCCGTCCTGCCGCTGTTCGCCGAGCGTCAGGTTGGATGGTATTTCTGGGGGCTGGTGGCAGGTAAGACCCAAACCTATCTGGATTGGGAATCGAAACCCGGCTCTCCGCCTCCTGAAATCTGGCAACATGACTTGCTACACCCCGACGGTAGTGCCTACGACCCTTCTGAGCTGGAACTGTTGCGCAAAAACATCGCAACGAAGTGAGTGCGCTGATTAGCTACCGGTGTGTTTGTTCGGGATGGTCACTTTAGAAAGAATAGAAGAGGCAAGACGGGCGGCGCAGGGGCTGGTGCAACATACCCCTCTCTTTCCTGCTCGCATGTTGAGCGCGCTGGCGGGCGTGCCCGTGTGGCTGAAGGTGGAAAGTTTCCAGCGCACAGGCTCGTTCAAGATTCGCGGGGCGTATGAGTGCTTGCGTCGTTTGCCTCCAGAGGTGCGAGCCAAAGGAGTGGTCACCGGTTCGGCGGGCAATCACGCACAGGGGCTCGCTTTGGCAGCGAAGACCTTTGGCATACCCGCAACGATCTTTATGCCCCTGTTCGGCTCCATTGCTAAGATGCAGGCGGCGAAGGCTTATGGCGCAAGAGTGATTCTGCAGGGAGAAGGCTTTGCGGAGGCGGTGGAGGCGGCGCAACGCTTCGCTCAGGAAACGGGCGCGACCTACGTGCCCGCTTACGACCACGACGATATTATCTGCGGGCAGGGCACGTGTGGGCTGGAGATTCTGGACGACCTGCCCGAAGTGCAACAGATAGTTGTTCCTGTTGGGGGTGGAGGGTTGTTCGCCGGCATCGCGGCAGCAGTGAAGGCGCGCAAGCCCCAGGTATCACTTATCGGGGTGCAGTCGGACGCGGCGGATACGGCAGCGCGCTCGTGGCAAGTGGGTAGGTTGATAGAGCCTTCACCGGTGCGCTACACCATCGCCGATGGTATTGCGGTGAAATCGCCTTCGGAACGTACCTTCGAATACCTGCGCCGCTACGCCGACGAGATGGTGACCGTAGACGACCGTAGC
>JANWYZ010000280.1 GCA_025054895.1 bacterium
GCCCTCGCGCGCATTGTGCAGCGCATCGAAGACGAGGGCGCCGAGGAGAGTGAGGGGGCGTGAGGCGTCCGCAGGACTGGCTGAAGCAGGCGCACGCGGAGTATGCGGCGGCGCAGTCTCTATATGAAGATGGACATTGGGCTTGGTGCTGTTTCACCTGTCAGCAGGCGGCAGAAAAGGCACTGAAGGCGGTGCTGGAACACTTCGGCGACCCACAGACAGGGCATAACCTGAATCACCTGCTGCAAGCCGCCGAAGAATACGCACGCAGCACGGATGCGATTCGCGCAGCGTGTCGACGCCTTAACAGGCTGTATATCCCTACCCGCTATCCCGACGCTTTTCCAGAGGGCGCGCCCGCCGAACAGTACGTGCAGATGGATGCGCAAGAGGCACTGAACGATGCCGACACTGTGCTACGATACGCTCGAGAAGCTATCGAATCGTCCCCGGTTTGAAGACTTCCGTCGCACGGTCGAGCGCATCGTCGCTGAGCGGGGTGAGGAGATAGCCTTTCTGGTGCTGTTTGGCTCGATGGCGAAAGGCACATGGTTGCCCTACAGCGACTATGACCTGCTGGTCGGTCTCAATCACGATGACGGCAAACGCCCTATCGACCGCATTGGCGAATTTCAAAACCTTCTCCACACCGACGCCGATGTTTTTCCCTGCAGCAAAAGCGAGTGGCAGAAGATGTTCCGCGAGTTCCACCTGCTGATGCTGGAGGCGTTGCATAGCGGAGTGGTGTTGGCGGACGACGGCAGCTTCGCACGGATGCGGAAACAGTTTGAAGGGTGGCTGCGCGACGGGGTGGTTCAGCGCAGGGAGCGGGGGTGGAAGTTAAGAATTGGGTAGGGGGCAGAGCGTCGCGGCTCTGCCTGTCCGGGTGTTATGTTTAAGGGGTTGCCTGCCGAATCATCTGTTCTACCTGTTGTGCGGTGATAGGTAGGGGTAACACTTTGACGTAGCGCCCAAGGCGTTGCTCCAGCTCGCCCTGACAGAAACCATCACTTCGGCGAGGGGTGACTACCATCACGTATCTATGTTCCACCCGTACGGGAGCCATCTTCCACTGTATCCACTCCTCGGGCGACATCAGCTGAAATGCCTGGGGGTCTACCCGATAGTGTTGGAGCCTCTCGTCCACCAGGCGAGAGGCAGCGAGCTCCTCTGCCGCGGCGAAATCCTCGTCCATAGCGCTGAGGCTCCCAAACACCGGTTTCTCGAAGAAACGGGCTTTCGCATGGCTGCGCTTGCGGAAGAGTGCCGCTCCAGCGGGATTGTAGGATGCAGCGAGCTGTTGCAGTTGCTGGTATGAGGTGCGCAGGAGGGTGCGCATGTTCGTCAGGAGCGGTTCATCTGCCAGCGGATGGTTAGTCATCTGCAGCAGCAGTTCGCGCATCGGCGATTGCAGTTCCTGCGCCAGTGCGGGGTAGCTTACTTCGCCTGCACGGTCTAGCAAGTCGCGCGCCTGCCAAATCAGGTGGTACGCTGTTACCTCGTGATGAACCCCGAAGTGGGATGGAACGGGGATGCTCAGCCGAACCTCCTCGCCGCTGCTGACTACGGTGAAGTAGAGCGATATCTCCTGAGGCAGCACGTCTATCGGGATGACCACATTTTGCCTCTCGCCTGCCAGCAGGTCGCCAATGAGATGCATTTCAGCGCCGACTCGTGCCATCAGCTGGCTCAATGCACGGTTTGCAACAGCCCATCGCTGCTCGCTAAATGCCCGCATGATGTCATCTGTGCTTCTGGCGAAGTAGTGCGCCCCGCCGCCTGCTCGCGCCATGCCCGACATCAGCTGTTCATCGTAGTCGTCACCGACGCCGATGGTCGTAGTGGTGATTTTGTACTCGCGGTAGCTGATACTGGCGTGGTAGGCGAGCGTTTCTGCATCGGTGTATCTTCCCACGTTTGCCAGTCCATCGGACAGCAACACAACATGCCCACCAGGCTTAAGCATCTTCGCGCCGCGTACCCAGCCGCCGTAGAGATTGGTAGTGTCACCGGGCTGGATGCGAGCCACCACATCTGCCAGATACTCGGAAGGTGGTGCGGGTGGGGAGAGCACTTGCACTTCGTCGTCGTAGATGACCACTCCCACGCAGTCGATCGGGCGCAGGGAGCGGATTAGGCGTGCCGCCGCTTCGCGCGTTATCGCCAGCTTCTGCCCACTCATCGAGCCACTGCGGTCTAGCACCAGAGCGAGCTGCGCCGGCGGTTCTTCGTTCCCGAGGGGAAGGTCAGCAGCAGTGATCTCCAGCATCAGCAACTTCTGGGCTTCATCCGCGTGTGCTACGAGGCGGGCAACCAGCCAGGGCGATTCATAGGTAGTCGTGTCCAATAAAAACACCCCCTTTAGAACAGTGGTGATGTTGTGACACTAATAGTGTATCATAAAACGCGAAAAAATGCAAGGGCGAAACGGCACTTTTTTGGAATCAGGGTGTCTGTTTCAACAGTTTTTTCAGTTTCTGGTAAGCCTCTTGCAGTGCGTTTTGGAGCGGCTTTTCCTCGTCGAACTCAAGGGTAACGTCGGGCGTCAACTGGATGCGCATTGTCTTTTTCACGCGCAGAGGCGCAGAGGACGCTCCCAGCAGGCGTCGGGCGCCCAACAGTGGCATAGAGAAATGCATTATTCCCAGATGTGACGACGTAAGGTAGTCCTCTTGCTCGTCGGCAAGAAGAATGTTTGCGACATCCTCAGCCCGCTCTTGTACTACCCCGTACGGCGATTTCCGCGTCTTGTCGAGATACTGCTGCACAGTCTGCTCCAGTCTCTCGATGCCCTCGGCGCGCTGGTTGCGAATCACCTCTTCAATCAGGTCCAGTTTCAGACCCAGGTGCTTGAAGAGGCGCAAAGCGACCAGAATCACCAGATGCTCATAGCGGTACTGGGCTTTACTGCGTGGTCCTTCAGGCGGGGGCAGTAAACCTTGCGAAGAATAAAAACGTAGTGTCCGTTTTTGCAGTTGCGCCTGGGGGATATGACCCAGCAGCGTATTCGCGTTCCGAATCAACTCGTCCGCCGAGAAAGGCGCCAGTATTTCGTAATCTTTCAGCTTAGGCATCGCTCCATATCCGCTTTCGGTAGGAATACGTCCTTTTCTCCTGCTCCCCCCTTTGAAGCCGCTTCTGCTGCGAGCGGTATTCATTATAGGATGTTTCAGCAACTTTGACAAGGCTCCATGCAAAAATACGTTGCGGACACTGCCCTGCGTTTCGGGTATGCTATACTGGTAGGGAGGAAGAGCGATGAGTGAACGCACCGGTTACCAGATTCTAGAACACACCGCTGACAAGGGCGTGCGGGCGTGGGGCAAGACGCTGGAGGAATTGTTCGAGAACGCCTCGCGCGGCATGTATCGACTGGTGATAGACCCTGAGGGCAAGCAGGTGGATGTGTCTATCCCTATCTCTGTGGAGGTCTCGGAACCCATAGACCGTTCCGACCTGCTGGTGAAGTGGCTGCGAGAGTTAATTTACCTGACCGATGTGCAGAAGGTGGTCTTTACCGATTTCACCGTACGCAGGGTGACGGAGACTGCTGTAGCGGGCGAAGCGAGAGGACTGGTGGTGGAGGACAACTCCATCCTGGACGGCGCACCGGTGAAGGCGGTAACCTATCATGGGCTGCGCCTGGATCAGACGCCAGAAGGATGGGAGGCGGAGTTCTACGTGGACGTGTAAAGGAGTCTGGACTGCTATGTGGAAATTAAGAGTGGATAACTGCTAGTGCTTTGTTAATTTGTGATTTCACGATTTCTCGCATCCCGCCCCCGATTGAAATCGGGGGCTATGAGAAGGGGAAATCCGCCTGCGCGGATTCCGACAACCTGCGAAGGCAGGTTT
>JANWYZ010000281.1 GCA_025054895.1 bacterium
CGCCCATCGCCCAGGCGTTGGCGTCATGCACCTGCCCTCGCAGGGTTTGCCCTTTGCGCCAGGGGCAGTTGGCGGTGACCGCTACACGATGCAACAGGTCTTCGCCCGGATTGTACAACGTATCTGCCATTCCGGCAGGCAGGAAGATGCGTTCGCGTGCGTAGTCGTCGAGGCTCTTGCTGGTGACGCGGCGCACGATTTCGCCCAGCAAGATGTAGTTCAGGTCGCTATATTCGTAGCGCACTTCGGGCAGGCAAGACGGTGCGGTTTGCAGCACCGCCTGTATCAATGCCTCGCCCTGCGCCTGTTCGTAGAAAGGCTTCCATGCAGGCAGTCCTGATGTATGGGTGAGCAGGTGACGCAGGCGGATACCCTTGAACCATGCCGGGGCTTCCTCGATAATGGCGGATACTGGCGCTTCCAGCTGTAATGTTCCCTCCTCTACCAGAGCCATTATGCTGGAAGCGCACGCTACCGGTTTGGTGAGCGAGGCGAGGTCAAAGAGCGTGTCGGCGTCGGCAGGTACCTGTTTTTCCGGATTTGAAAGCCCCACGCTGGCGGCGTGCCAGACCGACCCCGAATCGCCCACCATCACAACACAGCACGAGTAGATTTGCGACCGTACGCCATGCTCCAGGAGCTCACGAACCCGTTGCCAGCGTGAAGTGTTTACCACCGACCGTTTTACTCCCCGCCGTGCGACAGGTATGCCTCCACCATAATCAGGTAATGCTCGCCCACCTGCTGCACAATCTGCAGCAGGTCTTGCATGGTGGAAACCTCCTCGATCTGCTCCTTCACAAACCAGTCGAGGAACTCCCGAGCAGCGTAGTCTTTTTGCTCGTTCGCCATCGTCATCAGGTCGTTAATGTGTTTGGTCACATCCAGCTCCCACTGCAGAGCGAGTCGCACTGCTTCCTCAGCACTCTGGAAATCGCTTTTCGGAGCTCCGACTGCTGGCACTTCTACCTTACCGCCCACGTCGTTAAGGTACTGTACGAACTTCATCGCGTGCTCGCGCTCTTCTTCGGATTGCTTGAAGAACATCGCTGCAAGCTTCTTCAAGGCACGCCCATCAAAGTACGAAGCGATGTTGATATACTGATGTGAGGCGAGCAGCTCGCGCCCTATTTGTTCGTTAAACGCTTTGTTCAGTTCAGCACTGATAAGCATGGTTCTCTCCTCCTCCCAAGGTTCTCCACATGTCAGAGTTTACTCGTTTTTCATCCGTCTTTTCAAGCGCTGGAAGAAGCGGCGAACCCTCTGGCGGTTCTTTGAGGCGTCGGGCGACGCTTGCAAGGCGTGTACCAGTTCGCGGCACTGTTCGTAAGAGAGGTAAGGTATCATCTCTTTGACCCCACCGATGCTCTGAGGGGGTAACAACAGTTCGCTGATGCCTGCGCCAACGGCAAGCGGTACTAACCACTCGCTCTCTGACCCCAGGATGATGCCACGCGCCAGTAGCCGCGCCTGTGCAAACAGCGTGAGATTTTCAACCTCTTGCAGCCACTCCGCCTGAAACCACAAGCGCATCTCCGCCTCGCGCAGGTAGACCGCACGGATATTAGCGACATCGGGAACATCGGGCAGGGGCGAGCAGGGCGTCCAGCCGCCCAGCAGGGCATCCTGGAACAGCTGTGCTCCTTGCTCCTCCTCGATACTGTTCTGCGCCCTCTGCAGGTTGTCCAGAAAGGCGGATACATCGCTCTGCTGCAAGGAGGGTAGCACAAACGTCATCACCGCCTGCAGGGTGCACTCGGCGATAGCACGCCATATCGCCTCATCGGGCAGCACGGGAAGTTCCAGCAACAGAGATTTGCCTGCCGCTCCCTGCAATAGCGCGTGCAAAGCCGCCGGCTCCAGCAGGCACTTCTCGCTGGCATAAGCGTCCAGAAAAGCGCCATCCGCCCCATCTTCCAGCGATTGCACCGCCTCTTTCCAGTCTTCGCTGACGACAATGGTGCGGATGGGGTGGTCGTCTAACGTGCGCGCGGTCTCATGGGTCACGCCTAACACGTAGCGTTTGCCGCTGGGATGCATCTCCTGTCGCTGATACTGCGTCATCAGGCGCATGTCGGGGTCTACAATCAGCGCGCCCCGATTGGCGTCCACAATCACGATGTCGCCGTCGCGCACGTTTAGCAACAGCTGGGCGACGCCAACCAGTACAGGCACGCTGATAGCACCGCCTTCGGGTAGGGCAGGGCTTTCCGCCACAATAGCGATCACGCCCGCGCCTGCCCGCCAGAGCGCCTCGCCCAACGCAACGTCTCTGCATACCGCCACAAAGCCCAGATGTTCTCGACGGCGGTTTTCGTATGCGGTGAAAAGGTCCAGGGTGGCGCGTAAATCGCTGGCTCGCAGTACCATCGCCGTGCCGGCGGCGATGCCGCGCGAAACGGGTTGTCCGGTGAGCTTCAACATCGCTTGCTCACCTCATCGTTGACCTTGTTGGGGAGGCGAAGCGGGCGAGGCGGGCTGGGTCGCGGCGGGCGCCTCCTCTGTCGTCTCTTCTTCCTCTTCCACGAGGATCACCATCTTGCCCGGCTGCGTAATCTTCAGCCACTCGTCACCCTCCTTTACCGAGACAAGGATTTCGGGGGCGGTGAGTTCCTGCCCTTTCTCGTCCACGCCATGCACATCGCCGACCAGTTGAACTTGCTCAGTACGTGAGTTGTATATCGCCTTCTGCGCGGTGAGGGTACGCGTCTTGCCGTTCTCCTTGAGCAGCTGTACCATCTTCAAGTTGCCGGTCAGCGTGATGATTTTCTTCTGGTACAGGTTCTCAGCGCGCTCGCAGGTGATTTGCACCGGCTCGCGCATCTCGGTCTTCAGAGAGCGGGTTTCATCGGCGGCAGGTTGGGCGTTTGTCTCCTGCGCTTGCTCTTTGGGCTTGACGAGGATTTTGACGTTGCCCTCCAGCACCGCCCTTTTCTCTTTGAGTTCAATGGTGAGCTTGTCGGCGGATAGCTCTACGCGCGGGTCGGTCACCCGCAGGTTACCGGTAGCGCGGATTACCTGAGCCTCGATGTCCTGTTCGGCGCGGTCGGCGGTCATTACGGTATCGCCGTCGCGGATAACGAGCCCCTCGCCGATGCGCGTTTTGCCCTGCTGTTCCTCCAGTCGCTTGAAGGTCACTTCCACCCGTCGCGTTTTGCTCTGTTTCTCGCTTGCGTTCTGCTTTGGGGTCTCTGCCTGCAGGAAGGCGACAGGTTCCAGCGAGGTGCGCAGCACCAGTTGCACTCCCTCGGCGATGAGGCGTTTCTCCCCACCCAGATAGCGCAATGCCTGGGCGGTGAACTCGCCGTCGCGCAGAGAACCGCGTATGACGCCCAGACACTGCAGCTCGCGCTTCTGGTCGCGCCAGGTGGCTTGCGAGCAGGTTAACTGCATGGGATTACTATGCAGACGGGCGTCTACCACTTGCAGGAAACGAGATGCGCCTTCGTATACCGCCTGTGCTGCGGTGAGCCTCCACGCCGGCTTGCCGTCAACGTAGAGTATCGCCTCCTGCACTCCGTCTAGAAGCCAGCGCTGGCGGTCGCGCGAGAGGTCAGCCCGCTTCACCCGCATCCGCCACAGAGGCTGGTTGAGCTGGCGGGCGCGCACCTCCGTGTTCGTAAAACGCACCAACACGTTGCCCATACCTGCGTTGGCATAGAGGGGATTAAGGCGTGCGAAGGGGTCTATCTGCTGAAGCCGGTGGACACACCACGCTAGTCCGGCAATGCACACCAGTGCAAGAACCGAAGGTATCGCCGCACGCCAGTTTTTCATTCCATTCCGCACTTTCCGTCATGCTGAGCCACAGGCGAAGCATCTGAGACCCTTCGCTAACGCTCAGGGTGACAAC
>JANWYZ010000282.1 GCA_025054895.1 bacterium
AGCGCGAGACGGTTCTCGTCCAGAGGCAGGCTCCCTTCCACCACGTCGACCACTTGCTTGAGCTTTCCTGTGGTACACGCCTGCGTGTAGTAACGTCGCGCCACATAGCCCAGCACCTCCTGCCCGCTGAAGGGAACCAGCACACAGCTGCCCACCTGTACCTTAGCCTCCAGCGCACGCGGCAGCAGGAAGGTGAACACCTCTTGCAGCGCTGCAGGCAGGTCGATCACCACATCCACAACCGGTTGTTGCACGCCTTCCGGGTTCAAGCGCGATCCTCCCGAGTCAACCTCATTTGGGCACAGGACTTCCTGTTCGTATCCATTGTATCGAATCTGAAGGCAGGACGCAAAGAGAGTCTGACGTAATGCATTCGGCTCCAAAAGCGTCTATAATAATAGGCGGAGGGAATGCGATGCGTAGTATTGTTGCCCTGCTGTTGATAGTCAACGCTCTGGTAGCGTGGTCGCCATCGGTGGCGCAGCAACCGGCGAACGTGCCTGCAGCGCTGTCGGGTGGGGAATCGTCGCAACTCAGCTATACCGACGTGTTCATGGGGCGCAACACGCGCGGTCCCTACCTCCTTTCGTGGAAAGGCATCCGCTTGCGCAGCGAGCGCGTGGTAGCAGACGGACGCGCCCTGCGACGTGACGAGGAATACACCATCGACTACAGCGCGGGCGCGCTGGTTTTTACACAGCCCCTGCGCAACGGAAGCATGGCGCAGGTAACCTACGAGATAGACTCGAAAACCGCGCAACGTAACCCCAAAACCCTGCAGATGCCGCTGGATATGCAGCTGCTTAACGCCGCGCGAGGCAAGCTCGCGTTGACCGGCGCATACTCCGCCCCGCTGGACAAACCCGGTAAAGAGACCACCCTGTTGGGGCTGACGGGCGAGCTGCTGCCAACGGGCAATACGCAGGTCTCCGCCGCCTTCCTGACCGATGTAAGTGCGCGTGGGCGGATAGAGGAGAAAAGCGCTCTGCGCCTGCAGGCGTCTTCCAGGAGTGAACTCGCAGAGTGGACTCTGAGCTACCTGACCGCCGGACGTGATTTTTCTGGCGCGTCGGCGTGGAAGGTGAAGCCTGATACCGACGCCTTCAGCACCTCGCTGAAGCTGCTGCTGAGCCAGCAGCTGAACGTCTCGCTGGGCTTTCAGCAAAGCGACACCAGCGGAGCGCGGGTTGCAGGCACTTCCGCCACGCTGGCTTACAACCCTGCCGAGGGCGTCAGAGCAGTAGTGTCTTACCTGAACCAGCAGAACCCTCTGGCAACTGTCGCCACCACTTCTGCGGCGGTGACCATGCACCGGGGCGCGCTGGCAGCCGGAATCGAACGCCACACCCAACAGCAGCAGAGTCTGCTACAGGGGCGTTCAGAGGTCACTACCGACCGTCTGACCGCGCAGGTAAGCGTCGCGCCGAACACGCAAGCGCAAGCTTTGCTTGAGCAACAGCGGCTGGAAGGTGCGCGGGGCGCTACCGAACGGTCTACCGCCTCGCTGGGCGTCACTGCCTCGCCTACCAGGGCGGTTCAGCTGCGCACGGGCATTCGCTACGACGAAATCGGCGAGAAGCAGCAGACGGAGCTGAGTCTGGGGCTGGAGGCGAAACCCTCTGCCGCTTACCGCTTGCTGGGTAGTTATATACAGCGACAGGGCGAGCTGGGTGATCGCACTACCGCTACCAGTCTGCGCGTGGTGAGTACTCCTCGCCCCGTATTGCAGCTGGAAACCGGCGCGTTACTGGAAACGGCGGGCGAACGCGCTTCGTTGCGGCAGGATGTCCTGCTGGCGTTGCAGCCCTGGCAGGGTATTCGGCTGGAGACCGGTGTGCAGGGTATGTACGCGGGAGACCGCGAGGGCTATATCCGCACCCTGCGGGCGCAGCTGGCTCCGAACCGCACGTGGCGACTGGATGCCACCCACCGTTTGCGCCTTACGGACAGCGGCGCGCCGCCCGAGACATGGGGCGTGGCGTTGAGCGTAACCCCTTCACAGTCGCTCAGTCTGACAGGCAGCTACACACGCAACCCCGAAGACAGCAAGGGCAACATCAAACAGCAAGAGCAAGCGGAATTACGGTTGCAGGCGCAGACGAGCGCGATCACCCTGCAGGGCAGCATGGGTATACGACGTGACTTGCTCAGCAATACCAGCATCACGCTGGCGGACGTTGCGCTTATCTACCGCTTCTCGCCGCTGATGGAGTTGCTCACCGGCTACCGCCTGAACCGCCAGCAGACCTCCAGCGAGCTGGCGGCGCACACCTATCGACTGGGCTACCGCTACGCGCTCAGCGATGTCTTCAACGTCAGCCTGGAGGGAAACCTTACCACCTACCAGCGTGACCGCATCTTCCAGCCGAACCAGACCGAGTACGAAGCGCGATTGAAACTGGGGGTGAAGTTCTGAGGAGGCGACCTGCGAGCGGAATGAGGTTCCTGCGGCAGTGAAAGAAGCCATCGTGCATTTTTCGGGCGCCGATATGGTGGTGCTCGTGCTTTTCCTGGCGGCGGTGTTGGGGGTAGGGTACTCCGCGCGGCGTCGTCTGCACGAGGGAGATGCAGCAGGGTATCTGGTAGCGGGTCGTACGCTCACACTGCCCGCTTTTGTCGCCACGCTGGTGGCTACCTGGTACGGCGGTATCCTCGGGGTGGGGGAGTTCAGCTACTCCTACGGTGTATCCAACTGGGTGGTCTTTGGGCTGCCATACTATGTGTTTGCTCTGCTATTCGCTTGGCTGCTTGCGCCGCGTGTGCGCCAGGCGGAGTTGTACACCATTCCTGACAGGCTCTACGGTATCTACGGTCGCGCCTGTGGGCTGGTGGGGTCCCTGCTGACCTTCTGCATGACCACCCCTGCGCCTTACACGCTGATTCTGGGCGTGTTGTTCCAGTTGCTATTCGGCGGCGACCTGCTGGTGTGGCTGGTAGTGGGTACGGTACTCAGCACGGTGTACCTGTATCGCGGCGGGTTGCACGCCGACGTGCGTGTGAACGTCGTGCAGTTCCTGATGATGTTTGGTGGGTTTGCGGTGATTATCCCCTTCCTTGTTAGCCGTTACGGCGGCGTGGACTTCCTGCGTCAGAACCTGCCTCCTCTGCATCTCACGTGGCACGGCGGAAACTCCGTGCAGTATATCGTGGTGTGGTTCTTTATCGCTTTATGGACGCTGATTGACCCCGGCTTCCACCAGCGCTGTTACGCCGCGCGTTCACCGCGGGTAGCGCGATGGGGTATTGTGGTCAGTGTATGCTGCTGGTTCGTGTTTGACCTGATGACCACCACTGCCGGACTGTATGCGCGCGCGGTGCTGGGCGATAGCTTGCAGGACCCCAAGTTCGCCTATCCGGTGCTGGCGGAGCGGGTGTTGCCTCCTGTAGCGAAAGGCATTTTCTTTGTGGGCATGTTCGCCACAGTGATGTCTACTGTGGTGAGCTATACCTTCCTCTCCGCCGTGACGTTCGGGCGTGACCTGCTGTGGCGATGGCTCGGCGGCGAGGAGACCAGCGCCCTGCGCTACACTCGCTGGGGCATTACGTTAGTGGGATGTCTGGCGGTTGTTCTGGCGTGGAGGGTGCAGTCAGTAGTGAACCTCTGGTATCTCATCGGCTCGCTGTTCATCCCGGGCTTGTTGTTGCCGCTGGTGGGCAGTTATACAAAGCGGTTTCGGGTGGCTCCCCCCTTCGCGCTGGTAGCGATGGTGGCGGGTTTTGGCACTTCACTGGGCTGGATGATTTACGGAGCGATCACTGGCAGACTACAGGACGCTGCTTTTCTTCAACCGAT
>JANWYZ010000283.1 GCA_025054895.1 bacterium
CGTGCCCCATCTTACCCTCTATATCGAACCGCTTAAAGTGCACCGTGTAGTCATCCAGCTTCTTGGTCTCACCGGGTTTTAGTACGAGACTGCGTCCTCGATCTTCTACCCTCTCAATCACGCCTGCGCCATCGCTACCGATAGCCACGTACAGGTCGTACAGGAGATGTTTCACCACCTCAGGTCCTGCCACACGGCGAGGCTGTCCCGTGTGGGTGTCGAAGTAGTAAACGGGGCGCGCTTCGAAGGATTTGCCTCCTTTGAGGCTTTCGAACTTCAGGCGCACCGCGTTGCCCTTGCCGAGCTCTTCGTGAGGGTGCGTCATACCGGCATAGCTCACGCGGTAGCCGAACATTTCGGCGGAGATGCCGTTGGTGAGCACCGCCTGCGCCTTGCGCTCGTAGAACATGCTGGCGGCAGAGCCCAGTATCAGCAGACCAACGCCCACATGCACCAGATAGCCGCCCAGACTCATGCGATTGCGCCTTGCCAACCGCCAAACCAGTATCGCGTTCGAAAGCACGGCGAAGGTGGCCAGAAGCATCAGGAAGAAAACCCCCACCGCCACAGGCAGGCGCAGGAAGTAGGAGGCAAAAGCCACCGCTAAACCGATAACCAGCGTGGCGTACCAGGGACCTGAGATGCGCTGGATGAAGGCGTCTGTGTCGTCCACCCTGCGCCAGCTCAGGAACGGAACCAGCCCCAGCAACAGCAGCAGCACGTAGGCAAACGGCGCGTTGGCGATGTGGTAGTAGCTGATGTCCACCGCGCTGCTCTGTCCGGCGACCAGGTGGGAGATGATGGGCATCGATGCGCCCACCAGCGTCAAGCCGGCGATGACCACCAGCGCGATGATACCCAGCGAGAACGCGAGGTCGCGCGACAACACGCCCTCCGCCGTTTGCCTGGCTGGAATGCTGCGCAGGCGGAACAGCCACAAGCCGATGCCGCCCGCCGTGTAGGTGACCAGCATCGCCACCACCAGCCCCAGCGCGCCCTTCGCCAGCGCGTCGAAAGCGTGTACGGAAGCTTCCGCCAGTGCGCCACTGCGGGTCATGTAGGTTCCGTAGAAGAAGAGCGGCGCGCCCAGCAGCGCCAAAAGCAGGTTCGAGCGGTGTAAACCGCCGCGATTGCGCTGTACTACCAGCCCGTGTAGCAACCCCGTTATCACCAGCCAGGGTACTAACGAGGAGTTTTCTACCGGGTCCCACGCCCAGAAGCCTCCCCAGCCCAGCGTGACGTATGCCCAGTAGCCGCCCAAAATCTGCCCCGCGCCCAGGGTCACCCAGCACAGCAGTACGTAGGGCAGGGCAATTTTCGCCCAACCATCCCAATCTTTGCGCAGGAGCGCGGCAACTGCAATAGAGAAGGGGATTGCCAGCGCGGCGAAACCCACGAAGATAGTGGGCGGGTGTATCGCCATCCACGGGTTTTGCAGGAGCGGGTTCAGCCCCATACCATCGGGAGGCACTTCACTGGGCGGATACAACAGGAAGGGTGACTGCTTGGTGAGTATCGCCATCAGGAAAGCGAGGATACTGCTGTATACCGCCATCGTCAACGGTTCATACTGCTGCAAACGGCGGATGAGCAACATGCCCAGCAAACCCGTCCAGAACGCCCAGAGCAGGAAGCTGCCCTCCTGACCAGCCCAGGCAGAGGAGAGCTTATAGTACCACGGCAGGTCGCTGGAACTGAAATTGGCTACGTACACCACACGAAAGTCGCTGCGCAGACACAGCGCGATGAGGATAACGAAGGCGGTGACTGCGCTCGCGGTTGCCAGAGCGTACGCCTTGCGCGCCCATCCAAGCAACCTCTGCTGCTTGCCGGACAGGGCAAACAGCACGGTAGCGGCTACCGAGCTGGCTACGCCCAGATAGATGATGAGACGCCCCCACTCTGCGGTGTTCATTGTGAGCTCTCCTGATATTCCTGCATCTGCTTGCCCTGGTACTTGGACGGGCACTTATACAGGATTTTCTCGGCGACGAAAACGTCGCCCTGCATCTGACCGATGGCGACCACCTCAGTCGCTTCCTCGATGTTGCCCTGCGCAATCTTGGGATGCACGATAGGCAGGCGGTCGCCTTTGTCGTCCTGTATCACAAACAGGGTTTGCATGCGTGTATGGTCAATACGCACTGTACCCTGCACCAGCTGTCCCTTCACCTGCACCTTGCGGGTGCTTTCACGCGCCTGAGCTACCGAGACATAGGGCACGATGGTTTGAATCATCGCACGCCCAGCCATCAGCAGCCCCAACACAATGAAGCCAATAGCGATGAGGTACGCTTTCCTCATCGGTCCACCTCCTCTTCCAGGCGTTTTTCCAGGGCCCGCAAACGCATGTCCAGCCAGAACAGATACCCGAATATGCCTGCCCATACCAGCAGAGGAGTAAGCATGTAGGTTAGCAGCGGATTCATCGTGTTTCTCCTGCCAGCGTGGCTTCCAGGGTCGTGTCACGATGGTGTTGCTGGCGCACGCGAGCCTCCGCCAGCTCCACCTGCAACCTCAGACGAAACATCCAGACATAGACCCCTAGCAACCCCAGGAAGAAGCTCCACAGGGTGATGCGGTATGCGGGGTCCAGCCCAGAACGGGAGAAGAGTGTGTTCGTCGGGTGCAGCGACTCCACGATTCGGGGTAGTATCCATATCAGAAAGACCATCGCAGGGAAAGCCAGCAGGGCGTACGCCGCCGAGAGGCGCGCTCTTTTGCCTTTCTCCTCCACTGCACCGCGCAACACGAAATACGCAGCGTATACCAGCATCAGCATCACAATAGAAGTTTCACGCGGGTCCCAGTTCCACGCACTGCCCCATTGCTCCATAGCGAACAGCGAGCCAGTGACCGTTGCCAGCACTGCGAAGAGCATCCCCAACTCCGCCGCTGCGTTCGCCTTGGCGTCAAGCAGCGGTTTCCGCGCACGCAGGTATTGCCACGAGTATCCAGCGTTGGCGAGGAAGGCGACAAAGGTGAGAATGGCACAGGGAACGTGGAACACCACGATACGCGCCGCTTCAGGACTGCGGAAGCCCTGCGCGGGCGGCAGCCACAGGAAAGCAGCAACCGTCACCCCGGCAATCCAGATGCCTATAAGTATCTTGCCTGTAGTGCTCATGGTTATTCACTCCAGATATGCTCGAACACCAGCAGCGAAGCAGGCACAATCACCAGAATAAATCCCGCCAGCACCTGCAGGTCGCCCATTGCCACGCGCCATGCGTTGTCGCTCAACCACGCCGCCTTCGTGCCGTGAACCGCTACCAGCAGGGGCGGTAGAGCCACCGGGAACGACAACACGCCGAACAGCGCCCCCCGTGTGGTAGCTTTGGCGACAATCGCCCCCACCGCCGTCGTCGCACATGCCAGCGCGGTACTGCCCAGCGCAACCACCGTGACAAAAAGGCTGACGTGATGCACCGGCGCTTCCAATAGCAACAGGTACAGCGGAACCGTTACCACACACAGCACCCACATCAACACCATATTAAACGCCAGCTTGCCCACAAAGACCCCTGCAGGCGAAACAGCCAGCCTGAGAGAATCCGCCGTACGCGTTTCTTCCTCCACGACGAACACGCGCGACAACCCCGCCACCGCCGCGAAGAAGATAACCACCCACAGCAGAGCAGCCTTCACCTCAGCAGGCACGCCCGATGGCGGCGCAAGGGCAAACCCCGATGCCACAACCGACGTGACCGCGAAGAGCACCACCGCGCCCAATGCGACCCGCGTGCGCAGCTCCAGCAGCCAGTCCTTCGCGAAGACGGCAAC
>JANWYZ010000284.1 GCA_025054895.1 bacterium
TGGATGTTAGCTTGGCTGACACAACAGAATTATACCTTACGTCTTCTCGGGTCCCATATATCGCGCAAGCCGTCGCCCAGGAAGTTGAACGCCATCACCGTTAGCGAGAGCATGACCGCTGGATACACCAGCAACATCGGGTGGCTTCGCATCAGCTGGCGGGCGTCGTCGATCATCCGTCCCCAGGAGGGCAGGGGAGGTTGCGCGCCCAAACCCAAAAAGCTCAGTGCGCTTTCTGCCAGCACGATGCCCGCCGAGTCCACCGTCATGGCAACCAGAATCGTCGGCGTGAGGTTCGGCAGGATATGCCGGAGCAAGATGCGCGTATGGCTCAAGCCGATGGCGCGGGCGGCTTCCACGAACTCTCGCTCACGCAAAGCCAGCGTTTGCGAACGTACCACTCGCGCCATGCTGGGCCAACCTGTCAACGCCAGCGCGAGGAATACGTTATGCAAGCCCGGTCCCAGTATCGCCACAATTAGTATCGCCAGCAGAATATCGGGGAAGGCGAACATCATATCAGTAAAGCGCATGATGAAAGCATCCCATCTTCCCCGGAAGTAACCCGCCAGCAGTCCCAGCGTAACGCCAATGAGCACCTCGAGTAGCTCCACCTGCAACACCACTGTCAGCGACACTCGCGCCCCGTACACCAGTCGGCTGAACACGTCGCGCCCCAGCTCGTCCGTGCCAAGCAGGTGTTTCGCCGAGGGTGGTTGCAGTATGGCAGAAGTGTCTTGTACATCATAGCGGTAGGGGGCGATGACAGGTGCGAACAGTGCGACCACCGCGATGGTGCAAAGGTATACCAGCGATGCCAGCGCCAGCGGGTGCCTTTTCCACTCACGCCACATCAGGTGGAATCACCCCACGGATAGAGCAGTACTTTGCCACAGTTGCCCGTCATCTGCAGTTCCCAAGCCCTATGCTCTAACACATCGGTCGCGAATCTGTCGCAGTACAGCCTGTACTCTGTACATATCGGCGTCACAGGGATTTTGACCACTACTATATCAATCCCAGCCTTTTACATTCCTGCGCGAACCGTTCTAACGCTTTCTCGTGTGCTGTGGTCATCTCGTATTGCATCACGTTGCACAGATAATGGCGTATAACCTCTTGCTTCATTGCCAGCCTTGACGCTGCAGAGTGGATTACCCGTTCGATATGCTCCTGCCCCCACTGTCTCGCTTGAAGCAAAGCCTCCACCAGGGAAGGCGTGATGTTCTCTGAACGCCCTAACCAGAGCGCCCACACAAACGGCAATCCCGTCCACTGGTACCACTCTTCGCCTAAATCGGCGACATACAGCCCCTGTGAACGCGCGAGCATCCCTTTATCACCGATAAGCAGGGCTGCATCGGCGCGTTGCAGCATGTGCTCCAGATCAGGAGCCGCTGGTATATACTCCGGCTTTGTTCCCCAGCGTTGCGCAAACAACACCTGTACCAGCGCGGAAGAGGTAAGTGAACTGGTATCTAATGCCACCGAACGTACTTTGTACAGAGGCACTTTGGAGAAGAGACGCACGCTGAGCACCTTGCCCGTACTGGCGATTGCGATCTGCGGAACCGCGCTCCAGTTTGGGTGGCGGAACAACTCGACGGAGGAGACCAGCGCGCATACCACCTTATCCGTTTCCACCAACTGGGCAAGGCGCGATGGCGCATCGTATGCCAGCTCTATACCGCTCTCTCTGCCCTGCGGCGTGTAGAACCATTCCACCAGCGGTTTGGCATTCAGATACGGCACACACCCGATGACCACCCATCACCTCCAGAACATCCACCAGTCCACCACGGTGAACGCGAAGAGCAACACGCTTACCCAACCGTTGAGCGTAAAAAAGGCGAGGTTCACACGGCTGAGGTCGTTCGGCTTCACGAGGCTCTGCTCGTAGGCGATAAGAGCGGCAACCACGCCGACTCCAGCGTAATACCCCCAGCGCAGGTACGCTATCCGTCCTACCACCAGCAGGAGCAGCACCATACCCACATGCATCAGCCGCGAAAGCCAGAGGGCGGGCGTCTCGCCAATCGTCTGCGGAAGCGAGCGTAAACCAACCTGACGGTCGAACTGCACATCCTGCAGGCTGTAGATGATGTCGAATCCCGCCGTCCACAGCATCACCGCCAGCGACAGCAGGATTGGCACAAGTTCGAACTGCCCACGCACCGCCAGCCATGCTCCTACCGGCGCGATGCCCAGACTCAGTCCCAGCCACAGGTGGCTCAGCGCGGTAAACCGTTTAGAGTAGGAGTAACCCAGAATCCACAGTAGCGCAACGGGCGACAATGCGAAGCAGAGCGGGTTCAACTGCCACGCCGCGAGCAGAAACGTAGCCGCAGCAACCACCGTGAACGCTGCCGTCTGTCCAACCGTGAGGAGACGGCGCGGTAGAGCGCGGTTAGTAGTGCGGGGGTTCAGTGCGTCGTAGTGCAAATCCGCGATACGGTTGAACGCCATTGCTGCGCTGCGCGCCCCTACCATTGCCACCAGAATCCAGCCCAGCGTGCGCCACTCGGGGATCCCCCTCGCCGCCAGCAAAGCCGATAGCAACGCAAACGGCAGCGCGAACACCGTGTGCTCGAACTTAATCATCTCCAGGATGATCAGAACCTTTCGCCAGAACTTGGCAAGCATCGCCATAGCTCCTGTTGTGTACCCTCATCGATTATACCCTGCATCTTGAGGGGAGTGGGTTGACCGTATGTCGGCTTTCCCTGCTGGGGCGTAAAATGCTTGACACACTCATAAACGCATTTAGGTATACTAGATACATGCATCCGACGGAGGTGAAATCTATGAAAACCACCCTTTTAGCCGCCGCACTTGCCCTGCTCTTGTTGCCAGCAGGTGCACAGACTCTGCGAGGCGACTACGTGGAGGCGCGCACGTGTAGCGTATACGCAGGAGGCTGCCACTATTCGGGTGAATATGTGACGGCAGGGCGCGAGGCGCTGCTGTTCTGGCACATCCGTGAGGGCAGATGGAATGGCGTTGACCTGAGCGGTTTATCTACGCTCGCCGCAGTTGTGGCAGATAACAACCTTGCCGAGCCATCCGCCCGTCGCCAGAGTGTGATTTACGTGGACGCCCGCGCCAGCAAGGCGCAGTGCGAGGCAATTGTACGGCTACTGTCGCACCGGTATGCTGCTGTCTTAGGTAATGTGCGCACGGTGAAGCCGGTCAGTATCCATTATGCCCAGCAAGACAAGCAGATAACAGTCGACGTGCCCGGCGTAGCGACGTTACACGTTTCGCGCTACCCCTGCAAGCACTGTGTCCAGCCACACCAGGTGTGGTATCAGCCTCTTACGCCCGTACGGGAAGCGGAGGTCGCCTCAGCAAAGCTATCTGTCTATCGCGACCGCCAGCTGGGCGTAGTGTGGCAGCGTGGCGAGGAGAACAGCGCGTTTGTAGGGGAGTTTGAGATGCGCTGAAGTATGCCGATGTGTACCACCTGTCATGCTGAGCGTTAGCGAAGCATCCCAAACAGGCGATTTCAGGAGATTCTTCGCTCTGACAGGACAACAGGATGACTGAGGAGAAGCCGTACCCCAAGCGCGTCCTGTGCCTTCGTTGCCGGTTCTACGACCGCGAAAGGCATCGCTGCACCATCGGCAAAGTGAACCCCCGCACCAAACTGGACACCTATGAGACCGTGCAGGTGCTGGGGGTTCGCGCCCTGTGTTCGTTCAACCTCTACCGCGATCAGTTGCTCAGCAAAAGATAAATGGCAAGTGCGCCGATAGGCAGTTTCGG
>JANWYZ010000285.1 GCA_025054895.1 bacterium
CAGAAACCCGCAGATCCCTTACACGTGGAACGAACTGTTCGCGCGCGGTAAGCCCCGTATCTATCGGGGGCGTCAGCTCGATCAGATTGCCTTCCCGCTGGGTGGTATCGGTACAGGCTCCATCGCGCTCGGCGGCTGGGGGCAGTTGCGCGACTTCGAAATCTTCAACCGCCCGCACAAGGGCTTGATGTTCGACTACACCTTCTTTACTTTGCACGCCAAAACTGCTGACGGCTACTCATCGACGCGCGTGGTGCAGGGTGCCGTCGGAGGCGACAATTTCACTGACGACGGTTCGGGTGTGTCCAAGAGACTGCATGGAGGGGGGTTGCCGCGCTTCCGCTTCGCGGCGTTTGAGGGGGCGTTTCCTTTCGCGCGGCTTCACCTGCACGACACAAAAATGCCCCTGCGTGTGACGCTGGAGGCGTATAATCCCTTCATCCCGCTCAATCCCGACGACTCAGGACTGCCCATCGCCATCTTCCACTTCACACTGTACAACCACACCGAAGCGCCCATAGAGGCAGTATTGTTCGCCAGCATGGAGAACAAACTGGGCTATCCTGATGTGGGCGGAGGCGTCATCGAACCGTATGACGGCGGGCGCGTGCGCGGGCTGAGGATGTCCACTCGTAAACATCCCGCCGTCTCGCCTCGCTACGGCACGCTCGCGCTGGTAACCACGCATGACGAAGTGCAGGTGCAAACCCACTGGTATCGCGGCGGATGGTTTGACAGCTTGCATCGCTTCTGGGACCTCGCCTGTGAAGGCAGACTAGACGAGAGAACCGAACCCGCCTACAGGGAACAGGGGACGGACGTGGGCTGTATCGCTCTGCGGACGGCAGTTGCACCACAGGAAGCAGTGCGCCTGCCTGTCTGGATTGTCTGGCACATCCCGAACTTCGAGATGTACTGGTCGCCTGCCGAACCGAAGCCTGTCTGGAAGAACTACTACGCCACCCGGCACGCCGACGCCGTTGCCGTCGCCGAATACGTGGCAGAGCATCTAGAGCGTCTGGAGACCGATACCCGTGCCTTCGCCCATGCGCTTTGGTCGTCCACCTTGCCCGAGGCGGTGCTGGATGCGGTCAGCTCGCAAATCTCCATCCTGAAGACCACAACTTGCCTGCGCCTGCCTGACGGCACTTTTTACGGTTTTGAGGGGTGCGGCGTACAGCACGGCTGCTGCGAGGGAACCTGTACACACGTCTGGAATTACGCGCAGGCGTTGCCCTACCTTTTCCCCTCGCTGGAGCGCAGCGTCCGCGAGAAAGACTACGCTATCAACTTGCATCAGGACGGCCACATGACTTTCCGAATGCCTCTGCCTTTGGGAACCATCCCCGAACCTGCCTTCCATGCAGCAGCGGACGGGCAGATGGGCGGTGTCTTGAAAGTGTACCGTGACTGGCAAATCTGCGGCGACGATGAGTGGCTGAAATCGTTGTGGCCAAGCGTTAAACGCGCCCTGGAGTACGCCTGGCGCGAATGGGATCAGGATAAAGACGGCGTGATGGAAGGCGTGCAACACAACACATACGACATCGAGTTTCATGGGCCCAATACCATGATGGGCAGTTTCTATCTGGGCGCGCTACGCGCCGCCGAAGAGATGGCAAGGCATCTGGGCGAGCATGAGAAGGCGGAAGAATACCGTAAGGTCTACGAGAGCGGTCGGGCATGGATGGACGCAAACCTGTTTAGCGGCGAGTACTACATCCATGAAGTACGCCCCGCTTCGCCAGAGATGTGTACCGACCCGCAAAGCCCGAACTTTCCCAAATACCAGCTGGGCAAGGGATGCCTCTCGGATCAGCTGATTGGACAGTGGTATGCGCGGATGCTGAATCTGGGCGACCTGTTCGACCCCGAACATGTACGCTCGGCGATCAGTTCGGTCTTTCGCTACAACTGGAAGAGCGAGCTGTGGGATCACGCTAATCCGCAGCGTATCTACGCCCTCAATGAGGAGGCAGGGCTATTACTCGCGAGCTGGCCACACGGTGGTAGACCGCTCTTTCCGTTTCCGTACTCGGATGAGGTATGGACGGGCATCGAGTATCAGGTAGCCAGCCATCTGATATACGAGGGCTTTCTGGAAGAGGCGCTTGCCATTGTGAAGGGCGTGCGCGACCGCTACAACGGCGAGAGGCGCAACCCCTGGAACGAGATTGAGTGCGGCAATCACTATGCTCGCGCGATGGCGTCGTACGCGCTATTGCTGGCGCTGGCTGGGTTTTTCTACTCTGCGCCGAAGGGGCTCTTGCGCTTTGCTCCGCGTGTGTATCCTGACGATTTCGCCTGCTTCTTCTCGGTCGATTCGGGCTGGGGGATGGTAAAGCAGGCCTTCGGCGCGGGTTACAAGCGGGCGGAGGTACAGGTGCATCGCGGTCGCCTCATGTTGCGCGAGGTGCGGTTGGGCTTCGTACTGAGCCAGCCTCGGACGTATATAGCTGGCAGAGCGGTGCAAGCGGTAGAGGCGTCGCTCGAAGACGGCGGCACGGGCGTTGCTTTTGCGCAACCGGTGACTATTCAGCAGGGCGAGACGCTGGTGATAGAAGGATGAGGGTATATGCGTAGAGGCGCACGGTCGTGCGCCTCTACTCGGAGTATTCCCGCTCTGTCCCATCTGGTTGACACTGCGCCTGCAGAGCACGTGGATGGCAGCGGATGCGCAGTTAGCCCGCTCTGTCCTCCTCGTTGGCGGTCAGTCCGTACAGCCGCGCCAGCTGCAACGCCTGCTTACGCCAGTCGCCGTACACGGTCACCCGGTGCCAGCCCATGTCCCATTCGCTCAGGATATTCTGGGCGTCAGTCTGCGCCGCCAGCTTCGTGCGGCAGGCTTTGGGGTCGTCAATGTTGGCGACGGTCTTGCCGGTGTGTATCACCATGCGCTTGCCCATGACATCGATCTCTAATGTGGTGACGATTTCCCCGATCGGCATCAACGATTGCACGGAGGCGCCCTTCGCGTCCTCCGCGTGGGAGCGGATGACGTACGGGTTCGCCTTGCCCTGCGGACCGAAGGGGCGGTTGGTGGCGACGCAATGCGCGTAGATAATCCATCCGCGAGCAGTGTCTATCACCGGGTCGGAGACATAACCGGGGCGCCCGGTCAGATAGCGCATCATGAGCTGGGTGCAGGTAGAGTTGAGGTCGCCCTCGCACACGCCGGTTGAGCCATCGTTGTTCATCTGGAAGAAGCTCAGGCAGGGGTACGCGGTCACACGCCCCGAGTAAAACATGCCAAGGCAGTCCATCGTGACAGCGTCAGCGCGTTTGTCGGCAGCCGCTTGCGCCAGAGCGAGGTACATTTTGCCCGACTTGACGATCTCCTCGCGTGACGGTTCAACGACCCGTTGCGCCTGTCTCATCCACAGGTCTGCCCAGCTGGCTGCTTCGCGCTCGTCCGCTTTTGCGTAATATGAAGCCAGATCCTCCGAACCCATCTTAACCACTTCCGTGCCGAACAACGATTTCACACCGCCTGCCCAGCCGCTGATGTCGTAGTCCACTACGTCCAGAATGGTGGATTCCTTCATGGCGCGCACCACCTCGAACAGGCGCACCGCCTCGGCGACATCCTCAAAGCGCGAGGAACTGACCGTCAGTACTGGCAACTTCTCGCGGTTGGCGATGCCAGCCATGATTAGCGTCTCGCCAGAACCGGCGAACAGGTCGTCTGCCATCACTACTGGTTTGCCGCTGCGGCAGAGCACATTGGGTGCTCCTGTCCAGATGCCGATGT
>JANWYZ010000286.1 GCA_025054895.1 bacterium
TGAAGCCGGTAACGCCCTTTGTCTTCTGCGCCAGCTCGCGCCAGCCTTTCACCTCGTCCAGGTTCGGGGCGTCGTAGTAGCAGGCAATCAGTGTGCGGAAACCTTCTCTGGCGAAGAAGCCCAAGCTCTCTGCACGCGGCGCGCCGCCCCACACCGCGATAATCGTGTCCCTGGGAATGTGCTTCCATGAGCCGGTGAAGTCGCCCTGCACAAGGTAATAGTTGGCATGGGCGTTGTGGTTCGGGTCAAACATGTCCGACCAGACGTACACCTGCACCCTGGGGTTTATCCTTCGCAGAATGTGCACCTGCTTCGTGACACATTCGCCCAGCAGCCTTGCCATCTCCTTGCCGCGGCAGGCGGCGCACGTACCGCCCATACGCACCTCGTCCATGCTCAGTATCACCTTGTTGAACTGGAGATGCTCCCACAGCAGCTTCGCTTCGTGTTCGTAGATGTCGTATAGCGCTGGTTCCGCCATGCAGACGGTCACCTGACTCTCGTAGATTACCATCGGATGGTACCAGCCTACTCGCAGCCGCTGTCCATCACGGATCCGGCTACCCGGCAACAGTTTCAATGATGGAGCTGCTCGTTCGACGTTCCAGAAAGAGAAGTCAGGGTCTACCAGCGGCGCGTAGTCCTTGCCCTCCTCGTAGGTTATGGAGCCATCCTCGCTTTTCACGGCGACCGGAGTGCCCGGTCGGCGCAGGACGTTAATGGGCCCAACCTCTTCCAGCGTCCAGTCGTCCACCCAGAACTTGCCGGCCTGACCGCCCCAGATGCCTACGTACACCAGTACCTTTTCGTTGTTCAGGCTGTTAAAGGTCATAGTAAGTTTGCGCCAGTCGGAGGTCTCGGGCACCTCGAAGCTGCGTGGAGCGAGGTCGCGGTCGCCCGCCAGCACCAGCAGACGCAGATTCGAACGAGGACGCAAGCCCTCCGTCTTCACCCATACGCTCATGCGATAACAGCGATAAGGACGTACCCGCACCTCCTGCATCACGCGGGCATTGCCGGCAGGCTGAGCGCGGAAGTTCTCGAAACGCAGCGAGGCTTTACCGCTATGGGCAACCTGTGTATCGGGGAAGGACACCACTCCCGGCTCGTCGTGGAAACTGAAAGCCTTCATGTGGTTGCCCGCGAAGTCTTCAAAACCGCCGTTCACAATAGCAACAGGCGGGTCGGGTATGTGCCGCGCCTCGTTGCCCTGCACCACGAAAAGCGCATCTTTGACCGGCATACCCTCCGCCAGCTGGCGGTCGTGCCATAACGTACCGCCTCCGTATCCCACCGAAAAGATAGAGGGGATAATTTCCAGCTTCAGCCGCTCACAGGTTTGCTTTAACTGTCGAAGGCGTCGGAAGTATTCTGGCGGCTGCTTGCAAAGAGCGTCCAGGTTCGCCGAGAGCACCGCGCCGTTGTAGCCGTGTTTCGCCGCCTCCTCCAGCACGGCGACAATCTGCGCCACATCTTCATCGCGGTTCAGACTCCAGCCGAAAATCCATACCCAGCGGTCACGGTATCCCTGCGCGAACGCAATGCTTCCCCAACCGATTAGCGCTAACAGTATCAGCAAGCGACGCATGGCAAACACCTCCCGCCTGAGCTTTTCTTCACCCTAAAGGAGTTCCCTGCTTCTGGCTGGCTGACCTGTTTTGCCCGTGCGTCGAGCGTGAACTTGTGCTATACTGAAGATGATGGCGTTACCGGGAGAACCCGTGATGAGGTCACTTTGTGAGATAAAAGATATTCTGGCGCAACACAAGTTGGAGCTTGCCGAAAAGTACAGCGTGAAGGAGATTGGCATCTTCGGCTCGTACGCACGCGGAGAGCAAACAGATCAAAGCGACCTCGACGTGTTGGTGGAGTTCCACAATGCTCCGGGTTTACTACGCTTCATTGAACTCGAGGATTATCTTTCAAGCCTGCTCGGTGTGCATGTCGAGCTGGTGCGAAAGCGATCTATCCGTGAAGAGCTACGCGACCAGATTCTGCATGAGGCTATAGAAGTATGATACAGGACTACTACGGCAGTATCTCCAGCGAGCATGGCTAAGCTTTTTGTCCTCTCCGGTCCCAGTGGTGTGGGGAAAGATACCCTCTTGCAGCTCTTGTTGCAGCGGGTGCCAGGCGTTGTCAAGTGTCTGACTGCTACCACGCGCCCTCCACGCGAAGGCGAGCAACACGGAGCGGACTACCTTTTCCTCTCCGAAGAGGAGTTTACACGCTGGATCGCCGAAGACAGGTTTCTGGAGTACGCTCGCTACAATCAGGCATATTATGGCACACCGCGCCACCTGACGGAGGAATCGCTGGCGAAAGGTCTGGACGTTATCCTGAAGATTGAGGTGCAGGGCGGATTGCAGGTGCGCCAGCGCGTGCCAGAGGCGGTGCTCATCTTCATACAGCCGCCGAGCATGGAGGTACTGCGCCAGCGGTTGACGGCGCGCGCCACTGATACACCAGAGCAAATAGAACACCGCCTGCGCATTGCCGAACAGGAGATGCGAATGATACCGCACTACGACTATTTAGTGACCAACGATGATTTGGAACAGGCGGTAGACCTGCTGCGATGCATCATCCTCGCGGAACGCGCGCGCATTGCGAAGAGGTGAAAGATGTCGGTCTTTGCGGACAAGCACATATTGCTGGGGGTGACGGGTAGTATCGCGGCGTACAAGGCGGCGGATATCGCCTCCAAGCTCACACAAGCGGGGGCGGAAGTGGATGTGGTGCTGACCGAACATGCCCGTCGTTTCGTAACCGAGGTCACTTTCCGTGCCATCACCCGCCGCCCTGTGTTGATTGACCTCTTTGACGAGCCGGAAGAACGGCAAATCGCGCATATCCACCTGGCGAAGCGGGCGGATGTGCTGCTGATTGCCCCCGCTACCGCGAACATCCTGGCGAAGCTGGCGGTAGGTATCGCCGACGACCTGCTGACCACGCTCGCACTCGCAACGCAGGCGAAGGTAGTAATCGCCCCCGCCATGAACACCGTCATGTGGCAACATCCTGCTACCCAGCACAACGTGAAGATCCTGGAAGAGCGCGGCGCAACCTTCGTATACCCTGTGGAGGGGATGCTCGCCTGCGGCGACGTGGGTGCGGGCAAGCTGGCGGACACTCCCATCATCCTCGCGGCGGTGGAAACGGCGATCAACCCGCCTCTACGTGGCGTGCGGATACTGGTGACCGCTGGACCGACGGAAGAACCGATAGACGCCGTGCGCCATCTCTCCAACCCCTCTTCGGGCAAAATGGGCTATGCGATTGCGCAGGAGGCGGTACGACAAGGGGCGGATGTGACACTGGTAACAGGGCCCACTTTGCTGGAGCCTCCCGCAGGCGCAAAGGTGGTCGGAGTACGCACCGCGCAGCAGATGCTGGACGCCTGCCTGCAGGTGTACGACGAAGTGGATGCGGTCATCGCCACCGCCGCCGTCAGCGACTACCGCCCCGACGAGATATGGCAGGGCAAGCGCAAGAAGGGCGAGCAGGAGTGGACGATTCGTCTGATACCTAACCCGGATATCCTGCGCACACTGGGCGAGCGCAAAGGCAGGCGTATTCTGGTAGGCTTCGCCGCGGAAACGCAGGACCTGCTGGCGAACGCGCTGGCGAAGCTGCGCGAGAAAAATCTGGACCTCATTGTGGCGAACGAAGTGTGCCAGGAAGACTCGGGCTTCCGTACCGATACCAACCGCGTGACCCTCTTGTGGGCGGA
>JANWYZ010000287.1 GCA_025054895.1 bacterium
ACGGCTTGATGATGAGTGCGATATGTGCAACTTCGACGCTTGCCAATTTGATTACTTATGGTACTCTGGCGGTCGGCTATTTCATAGCGTTAGTGGTTGGTACTACCTATACGATGAGCCGCGTTTTCGGAGGGGGCTCGGTGAGCCTGCTGTGGTTGGGTAGTGGACTGACTGCGTGGCAGATGTGGACCCTCTTTATTGCCGTTACCGTGCTCGCCACGCTAATCTTGTTGCAGATAGCATCGAACTATCTTCTCTCCGACCCGCGTACTGGGGCGTGGAAGACGCGCGCGTTGACGGCAGTCCTTTTCTTGGTTATCCTTGCGACAACTGTGCTCGATGCGCAAAGCGCGACACGTTCTCTGGGCGGACCGAACTATCTGGGAGGGGTGTTCGCCTTCCTCTGGGTTTCTATCATCCCCCTGCTGTTTACCGGTGTTCCCTACGAGGACAGGAAGTGGCAGCAGTGGTTTCACCCGCACAGCCTGTGGGTAGGCTCGGTGCAGAGCGCGCTACCCTTTATGCTACTTCTGATGCTCTTGACGATTGTCGCCGACCGCTTCATGCCCCCGCCATTTCGCACGCAGCCGCTGGTCTGGGCGTATCTGGCAGGCTACCTGTTCTGGATATGGTCGTTAGGGTATCTGTTATCGCTGAGCATCCGCAACCGATGGGGAGCTTGGTTTGCGCTGGTAGGCGTTCTGGGCGTGTGGGTGCAGGCGGTTTACTCCTTCAGCTTATCAGATTTTTTTGTAAACAATCTACAATGGATTGACACTCTGGTCAATGTCGCGTTACCCTTTGCCCCTTGGGAGACGAGCAACAAAATGGACTATGAGATATGGATTGCGGTGTATCCGCTGATGGCAGTGTTAAGCCTCCTCCTATCGTTCTGGCAGAAGCGGCGTCGGACCAGAGCCTCCGCTGGGGAAGCATGATGCAGTGGCTGGAGTTGCAGATAGTGGTTCACCCCGACTCGCACGAGGCTGTGGCGGAGCTCTGCCGACAGGCGGGAGCGCAGGGCGTTCGCCTGGAAGCGGACACGGTAATTGCCGGTCTCCCTGTAACCGAAGGTCTTGACCCGCGCCGAGAGCGCCTGATGAAACAGCTGTTGCTTCTGCCCGAGTGGGGTCTTCCGCCTGTACAGCGCGTCGAAGAGCGACTGAGAGACGATTCCGAATGGGCAGATACCTGGAAGCAGTTTTTTCACCCGTTTCGAGTTGGCGAGCGGGTAGTAATCAAACCCTCATGGGAGGACTACACGCCTCAAGAAAAAGATGTAGTGATCGAGCTGGACCCGGGTATGGCTTTCGGTACGGGGCAGCATGAGACGACGCAATTGTGTTTAGAGTTTCTGGAAAAACTGGTGCAGTATGGCATGAAGGTTGTGGATGTAGGAACAGGGTCGGGCATTCTGGCGATTGCGGCGGCGAAGCTGGGGGCGGCTTGCGTGTGGGCGGGCGATAACGACCCGCTCGCTGTATTGACCGCGCAGCGTAACGTGGTCAGGAACGGGGTAGAGCGGACGGTATCGGTGCAGCAGGCGGAGGGGTGTGAAGATGCGCCCGAATGCGACCTGCTGGTAGCTAACCTCACCGCTGAAGTCATCTTGCAGTTGTTGCCCGACTTCGCTCGCTGTGTTCGGCGAGGGGGATGGCTGGTTGTGAGCGGGATTATCTTAGAGCGCGCAGAACGCATCCGTAGCGCGCTGTCGCGGGCGTCATGGCAAGCAATCCAGTATTGCGAACAGGGTGAATGGTGCGCATTCGCTGCGCAAAGAGGTTGAACCATGCCCAAGCATCGCTTTTTCGTCCCCCCGGAGCGGTTCTGCGACGGCGTCGTATGCATCGCAGGAGAGGATGCCCGCCAGATTCGCACCGTGCTTCGCCTGCAGCCGGGCGATGAAATCGGCGTGCTGGACGGTTCGGGTAGAGAGTACCACTGCGTGCTCGAGTCGGTGCGAAAAGACGAATCTGTCGCGCGTGTCCACAGGTGGATTTCTCTGGACGTGGAGCCGCGCGTACATATTACCGTTGTACAATCGCTGGCGAAGGGCGACAAGGTAGAACGGGTAATCCAGCACGGCACCGAGATTGGCGTTGCCCGTTTTGTGCTAGTGCAAACCGAACGCAGCGTGGTGCGATTGCATGACGACCAGGTAGGCAAACGTCTCGAGAGGTGGCGGCGTATCGCCAAAGAGGCGGCAGAGCAGGCGCATCGGGCGGTAGTGCCGGTGATCGAGGGCGTTACTTCGCTACACTATGCGCTGGAGATGTTGAATGGGGCGAGCGTCTTGACTTTGCACCCAGACAACAGCGCTGTACCTCTGGTGGAATGGGCACAGTATGATTCGTTCCCCATGCGGGTTGCGCTCATTGTCGGGCCGGAGGGCGGGTTAACGGACGAAGAGGTTGCGCTGTGCGCGAGACACGGCGCGGTCGCTGTTTCGCTGATGCCACGTATCTTGCGTACGGAAACGGCTGCGCTGGTCGCGGTAAGCCAGATACTGTTCAGCGCGGATCTGGCGGGACGCAATCCAACGCCTCCATAGTGGTCATGTCACTTAGCATCGGAGAGTAGCTCCACCAGTCTCTCCGTACGTGGGGGAGCGACAAGGGGGGCTAACGACTCGGCGGGAGCCTCGCCCTACACCTCGTCTGTCACCCTGAGCGTTAGCGAAGGGTCTCAGATGCTTCGCCTTCGGCTCAGCATGACAGTATTGGAGGGTCGCGCTCCGTCGCGACCGTGCAAACCCAACGGCTCGGCAGGAGCCTCGCCCTTCACTCCTTTTGTCACCCTGAGCGTCAGCGAAGGGTCTCAGATGCTTCGCCTTCGGCTCAGCATGACAGGAGGGTATCACCCCCAACACCTTTTGTCACCCTGAGCGTCAGCGAAGGGTCTCAGATGCTTCGTCTTCGGCTCAGCATGACAACAGTGGATGATCGCGTTCTGTCGCGACCGCCCGAACCGGACGGCTCGGACTCATTTTTCGTATACCCTCAGGATAGCTTGCATTGTGTTGACGACTGTAATATACTTTTTGTACCAGTAGCGTACCTGTAGCAATCTCCATGCCGAAAGGAGGAAGTATCATGATGTATTGCGTCCTTCGGTGTCTTGCGGGTTTGTTGTGCTGTGCGTTCGCTACTCTCGCCGTTGCTCCTGCGTTCGCGCAGATTAACTTCCCGAACTTCCCTTCTCCTGCAGGGCTGAACCTTGTAGGTAGCGCTCAGGTCACGGGTGGCGTGCTCCGTCTGACGGAGAACCGCGCCAACCAGCAAGGTGCAGCATGGTACGCCACCAAGCAAACCCTAACGCCAGGATTTTCCACCACCTTCCGTTTCCGCATGCACGGTCCTTCGCCCGAAGATGGACTGGGCATCGGCATGGCGTTCCACATCCAGAACGTGTCGCCAACGCTCAACGTGGGTGAGCGCGGGGGCACAGGCACGCTCACAGTGAGCCTCTCCACTTTCTACACGCTGCCGCAAGGGAACTTCCCCAACGTGGTATCCGTCTGGCTGAACGGCAGAGCGGTAGTGGAGACCCAACCCTTCTCGGTCAATATCAACATGAACGACCAGGCAGCGCACACGCTGCGCATCGACTACGCAGGCGGCTGGCTCACGGTCACCATAGACGAGAAGACGATTATTCTGGTCGAGGTAGACCTGGCAGCTGCGGGCGTAGTAGACAGCAGTGGTGCAGCGTGGGTGGGCTTCAGCGCGCGCA
>JANWYZ010000288.1 GCA_025054895.1 bacterium
CTCAGATGCTTCGCTTGCGCTCAGCATGACAAATAGGCGAAAGAAATATCATCGCCCCAGCAACCAGGTTCTGCCCCCACGCACAGCCCTCGCAAAGTGAGCGAATTTCCAACCGTTGATAGACGCCTCTTTGGCCCCAGGACGACGGATAGCCACCACTATCGGTGCGCCTTCTCCGGTAAAGGTGCGAATGAGCAGGGCGGTGTCGTTCTCATCCACTTCTATTTCGGGCTTCGGGCGACTTGCCTTGAGATACGGTCGCACTACCGTCAGGGTGAACGCCTCGCTGAGAGGACGTGTCGTACTCGCTTCCACATGCCACTGGTTGGGGAACCCTCTGCTCCCAACTGAGCGGAGGTATTCCGCATCAGGAGGAGGGGTGTAGCCGTCCCACTGGCGCATCCGCAAAGGAACAGGGGCGATGTAGTGGATATAGGCTCCTGCGCGTTCGCGTTCCAATTTGAGCCGTTGCTGGCGCACCTCTACCTCAAACGGAACCAGCGCATGGAGCATCCACGAGAACTGACGAGGCTGGTCAGCCACCGCTTCATCCACGAACACAACGAGGTCTGGTTTTACGAATACCACATGCCGAACGTATCGGCGCAGTTTGCCCATATACGCCTCAGCGGCCTCGCCTGCAACGTAATCCGCGCCGTCCTGCAAGTCGCTGGCGATAATCCTGCCCAGTGGATCGGGCGTATGCACCTTCTGCCCCTCGCCGTCCACGAGCATTGCGTTCTGGGAGACAGTGCTCCAGCACCACTGAGTATGAAATGGGCTGCCGTGGATGTCGCGATACACGCAGTTCGCCAGTAGAGTCTCACCGTAAGCGTTCAGCGTAAAGGAGTTGTGCGGGTCGTGACCATGACTCTGTCTGCCGAAGGGACTCGATTTGAAACGAACCTGCACGTTTTGACGAGAGTCGAGCAGGTTGCTGTTGAGCACCGCCACCCCAGTCCCCCGAAACACCTTAGACGGAGGCAGGTTTACGGGTGGTCCTGGCGAGACATCGGATAGCGTTTGCCACAGCAGGTTCAGCACGGGCTCGCTTGACTGCAGGGAGATGCCCCACTGTTGTGTCCACCATTTCCAGTAGGGGTTGTTCATCTTGTGCGCGAAATAGGCAGCAAACGTCCATCCTGCAGAAGGGCGTCCGTGCGACAGGTCGCCGAACCCCATATCGGGCGAGCCGGGCGGGGCGGTATAGAGGGCGTAGTCTGCGGCTCGCGCGAAGAATGGCTTGCGGAACGAGTCGATGCCCAGCGCCTTCTGCGCTGCCTCCGTCCACCAGACGATTTTGGACATATAGCCCGCCCAGTAAGACAACCCTTCATGCCAGCCCCCGTCGTCGTCACTCCACACGGGATAGGCAGCAAAGAACTTATGCACTGCGTAGTCGAGCCACATCTCCGCCTCAGGGATTTCGCCCAGAAAGGCGATGGCGCATTCCGCCAGTTTGTGCCAGGTGCGGTTACCATGGCTGTCGTATGGGCGTGAAAGGTGTCCGTTGCCCTCCTGCACCTCCCAGCTGCGCCAGGCGTCGGTCGCACGCCGAAGCATGATTGCTCGAACCTGTTGGCGTTCTTGCTCGGTCAGGGCGTTGTACGCCCAGTCATAGGCGCGCGGCAGACGGTGTAGCATCGGCTTGGCGGCTTCACAGTTAATTGCAAAGTTGGTCGGACCGTTGGGGTTCCACGCTACGAGGTGCATCACCCACCGGCGAACAGGTTCGGCATAGCGCTGGTCTTCTGTGAGCAAGTAGAGAAACGCGAGCAGTTCCGCCTCCATGCACGCTTTTACCGTCTGCTCGCGGTTAGACCACCAGTACTGGCGCGTTTGCGGGTTGCGGATACTGCCCAGCACAGTAGGCTCCGGCGTCGGTCCCTCGCGTAGTATCCGTTCCGCCTGCGCCTGCAGGTTCTGGAAAAGCGGTCTTCCCTCGCGCTGAATCCATTTGCGCAGGGCAGGGAGGTCTGATGGTCGCACGAAAAGCCTCGGGTGGTCCGTGCCTACGCGCTCCTTCATCTGCGCAAGCGTTGGTTGGGGAAAGAGAACCGCACGTCTGGGGACCGTAAACTCGCGTGTCTGGCTCCATGCGGACGCCTCGCCATTACGGTAGCGGATACGGTAGCGCCAGTAAAACTTTCCTGGCTTGAGCGGCTCGTGGTGTGTATACACGCACCAGCGATGCCCTTCCACGGTTACTGCATCAGCGAAGTCGCGTCGAGTTGCCCACTGTATGTCGTATGACGCCGCCTCTCGGATGTGTATCCAGGTCAGCGAAGGCGGGTTCACCGCCACAGTGCTTTCGTTCTCTGGGCGGTAACCCCATTCGCCGGGCATCGGTTGTGGGTCGGGAGATTGCATGTTCATTTTCCTCCTTACCATTCCGCGACGGAGCCGTCGTCGTTGTGGTAAAATCCGCTGCCGGGGTCGGGCTTGGGGGACAAGGGATGCGCCAGCAGATACTGCTCATCGACCTCAACGCCCAGTCCGGGCGCGCTGGGTACCTCGATGTAGCCCTCACGTACGGTAAAGGGGGTTTTCAAATAGCCTTCGCCCAGATGCACAAACTCTTGAATCACGAAGTTGGGTGTGCAAGCGTCTACTTGCAAGCAGGCGGCAAGGTTCAACGGTCCGTAGGGGTTGTGTGGAGCGAGTGCAACGTAGTAGGCTTCCGCCATCGCGGCGATGTAACGGGTCTCCAGAACGCCTCCACAAATGCAGGGGTCTGGTTGTAGCACTTGCGCCGCCCCTTTTTCCAGTACCTCCCGGAAGCCAAAGCGGGTGAACAACCGTTCGCCGGTGGCGATAGGAATAACCGCCTTGCAAGCGACAGACGCCAGCGCGTCCACGTTTTCGGGCAGTACGGGTTCCTCGATGAAGAAGGGGCGGTAGGGACGCAGTTCGTATTCCAGCTGAGTGGCGATAGCAGGCGTGGCGCGTCCGTGAAAGTCCAGCAGGATGTCCACTCCGCTACCCACCGCCTCGCGCGCCGCCGCAACCAGTTCTACTGCTTTTTCTATCGCCGCGGCGCTCTCCAGAGGGTGCAGCGCGGGCAGGGGACAGAACTTCACCGCCGTATATCCTTCCGCTACGCGCTGTCGAGCCTGTTGCGCAATTTGTGTCGGCTCGTAGCTGCCGATGTGGCGATAAACCCGGATGCGTTCGCGCACCTTTCCGCCCAGCAGCTGATACACAGGCGCGCCCAACCGTTTGCCCTGAATATCCCATAGCGCCATCTCGACGCCGCTTATCGCTGCGTTCAATATCGGACCGCCGCGCCAGAAGGCGTGACGATACATCCTTTGTACCAGGTGCACCACACGAGCGGGGTCTTCACCAAGCAGCGTGTGTTCGTAGGAACGCACCGCTTCGGCAATCACCAACGCCTTATCGCCCAAACATTCCCCCCAGCCGACGATACCTTCGTCGGTGCTCACCTTAACGAACAGCCAGCGCGGTTCTACCGCAAAGGTTTTGACCTCTACAATGCGCATTCTATCCACCTTGCCCTTTCCGTTGTTCGGGGCGAATCTGTCGTAACAGCATAGTGAGATACTTCGCCTTTGGCTCAGCATGACAGTACTGGAGGGTCGCGCTCCGTCGCGACCCTGATGGCGGACGCAACAGAGTGCGTCCCTCCAAATGTGGGCAGGCAACCTCTGG
>JANWYZ010000289.1 GCA_025054895.1 bacterium
AGGGAAGCCAACGAGCACAGCTAAACGATGCTCCCGTAAGAAAACAGAGGAGGAAACCGTCGTGGGGGCGAAAGCGTAAACACGCCCCCACGACGACTTGGAGAAAAGTCTGAAACTATTCTCCGCACTATCAAGGTGTGAACGGCGGGGGCGGAGGTGATACTCGTGTCTCCTCCGTCTGCGCCACGTTGCCCGCGCCGTCTCGCGCCCTCACCTGCAAACGTGCCGTGGCTTCTGAAATCACTGCGCGATAGGTACTCCCCGACAATAGCTGCATCTCCACCTCGCTTTGCGAGGCGTTCAAACCCCTGCGCACTACCCACACTCGTTGCACTCCTGTATCGGGGTCGGATACCTCCGCCTGCACTATGAGCTGGTCGCCTTCGTAGCGCGTCTGCCACCCGCTGATAAGGGGAGGCGTTGTGTCTGTAATAACACCTCCGCCACCTCCCCCGCCACCGCCGCAACCGCCTAGCGCCAGCACGCTAAGCGCTATCAAACACAGACCGCATCCTCGCCACAACCAGCGCATCTCTACCTCCCTACCGAGTTAGCACGACTGGCACTGTCACACGCGCCACCTGACCGTCAGCGCCCGTTGCCTTCACCTCTACCAGATACGCGCCCGCAGGCAGCGCGATACCGTTGGCGTCACGTCCATCCCAACTCACCTGCTGCATCCCTGCCGAGCGCGTGACCGTCTGCATTAGCTTGCGCACCGGCTTGCCCGCCGACAGCACGGTTACCTCTACTTGCGCGCCCGCGTTCACCGCGAACGAGACCGTGTAACTGCCCTGCGCACGCCCGCCGCTTACGCGCACGCCCGTGATGCGCAACAGGTCGCCCATCGGCAGCAGCTCCACGCGGAAGCGATACACGCCGCCCTGTCGGCTCACGGCGAAGGTGTGCGAGCTGGTATGGCGCAGGAATCTGCGCTCGCCCGTCTGCAGGTCTACCAGCACAGGGTTCACGCCGCGCGGCGCACGGTGCACATCTTGCCACCACAGCGTCGCCGTCTCCGCTTCGCCCGCGGGCACGCGCACCTCGATGTCCCACGCCTCTCCTGTAGCGCGTGTGCCATTGCGCAGGTCGGCGGCGAGCGGCTGCCCCTTGCGCACGGAGACCACCTGCACGCCTTCAGTTGCGCCTGGTGGCAGCGGCGGCGCGCCCACGCTCAAGCCTCGTCCGCCGAGCAGGACGCCGATGATGGCTTCGCCCGTGCTGCCGTTCGCCTTTGCTCGCAGGGCGATGCTCCACGCGCCTGTAGGTATGGAGCTGTGTTTGCGGGTGATTTCGGCGGCGCGCCCCTGCGGGATGGGCAATATCAGTTCGCAGGGCTGATAGGCAAATACCCATGCGCCCTCCCACGCGGGCAGAGTAGTGTCCACGTTGGGTAGCGGCGTGCCCGTGCTGTATACCAAGCGATAGGCGTTGCCATCCCAGCGCCAGGCGTAGCCTTCTACCCAGCCTTGCGCTTCCGCTTGCGCCAGAGGCAGCTCGGTACCGTCCTTTCGCACCCGAATAGCATTGACATCCCAGAGCACGGGCTCGATATACGGGTTGCCAATCATGTTCCAGCCGGGGCGCAGGCTCATCACGAAGGGTTGTATCTCCACCGTCGGCACGGTGACAGTAATCGGCGTCGTGCGCTCCAGCTTCATCCAGTAGCCCGCGCCGCGTTGCACCGTGCTCACGTATGGGTAGGGGAAGAGTTCATATTTGTTGATGCCCGATTTGTCAGGGTTCCAGCGGGCAGCCTGTCCCTGCTCCAGTATGCTAACCATTGGTGCATCCTGCTCCAGAGCAGGTAGCGCCACCAATCGCAAGCCAGCAGGCAGGATACCCGATCGGAGTTGCGCGATGCCGCCCTGCGGAGACGGACCGATAATCTGTTCACTATCCGTGCTGGGGTACACGGTATTGCCGTTCGCGTCTTGCAGAGCAGGGATGCCGCCTGACGGGTCTATTTGTAGAGTCGCCTGCCCACCACCCTGTCGTCCGAAGGACGCAACGTCCACGTCCTTGTAAGCCGCGATGTGAGGCTTCCCCTCTGCGTCTCGCCAGGCGACAATCAGGTCAGCTTTCGTTACGTCGGGGTGTAGCGGCACAAGACGGATAGTGTATCGGCGAGGCACGCTGCCCAACACGGCTGCGAAGGCGACTCTGGCTCCGTTATCAAGCTCTTGGTACCCGAAGTTAGCATAAGCCCCGTAGTCGTTGACATACTCGCCTATCCCAGTGACCCCCGCCACGCGCCCGTGTTCGTCAGAAAGCAAGATACCTACTCCGCCAACCGCTATCGACGCGAAGTGGAAACGCTCTGTCAAATACGGGTTAGTAGGATCTTGTGACTGCCGCGAACCAGGAGGTGTCCAGTAGCTAGGACGCCCATTTTCCATAGACCAAGACATGTGATAACCAGTAGACGTATCAAACTCGCAGAAGTTGGAGCTACTCCATTCTTGGGCATCGTATATCTTCATTTCTTGGATATACCAGGGGTCGACAACAATTCCTCTAATTTCTGGCAACAGGCGACCAGGCGTGCCATCTGGCTTGCGCTCGAAAGGAGTGCTAACTCCTAGCCTCTCTAGTTCCCCACGCTCAACCACCAGGACAGCGTGGTGCCCGCCTTTGAACCCTTGAACGGGGTAAACGAGTAGTTTGGGACGACCATTTTCGTCTAAGAGAGACTTTGACAGAACGGGATCGTTTTCTAGATGAAGTATGTAATTCCAGACCCGATGCTGATAGCTTCCGCAAGCATAGTCTCCTACAATGGGAATCCTGGGGAGCTGCACGGCGATTCCAAACCACTCCCAGAAAAGACTTTCAGTACCCTCTGCCCCCACGTTCAGCAAATCGACAGCGTTAATGATGACCCCAAATATGGGCGAGCGCTCTGGTTTACCGAGGGGGGTACCTAACTTTGCTGAACTCCAGGTGCCAGGCACGCTTACCAGCAGAGGGTTAGTCCACGGCAAGCCATTATGATCTGTTTTGCTGCTCTTGAGGTAAGTTGCCAGCTTGTCCAAGGCCGGATCATTATGCTGAGCAAAGAACGGTTGATTCTGGGCGATGCGCAATGCCTCGTCTTCGCTCTCCGCGGCGACGTACTGGATCATCTCTTTGGCGAAGATGACCAGCTTCACGTCCGCCACCTGCAGGAAGTGCCCACCATTCGGCAGAGACCACCGCATGGTAATAGTGTTCGTGGTTGGAAAGTCGCCAAAGCGGAGGAAGTCGGCAGGCACATCGAACAGGTATACCCCGTTCGGCACAGTGTTCTCGATCTTGCCCACCAGATGCCCGTTCACATAGAAGTGCGCAGTCTGTGGGCTAATCTGGTCGAAGCTCCAGCCTTTCGCTGGGCGCATGTCTACCAGCAAGAAGGGGTCGCCCGGCTTGTGGGATTGCACGTTAAACGAAATCTGGATGATTCCCTGGTTAGAACACGAGGCGACGTTGTTCGTGTACTCCAGCACGCGGTTGTTCAGCTGTACGGCGTATAACTGCTTGCCTGCTGGCGGCGTGAAGTCTACATTAGACTCAGCGCGCACGCGGTTCGCGTTATCCACCACCTGCACGCTTCCCTGTCGCTGCCGACGCAGCTGTTGACGCGCCTCGGGTACGTCCAGCAGCACTGCCCGCCCGGGCGACAAGCGCGACT
>JANWYZ010000028.1 GCA_025054895.1 bacterium
TTGGCAGCACCTCTTTGCAAGTGGTTACCCAGAGCTTCTATCAGGGCGGACGTATCGCCCTGCAGCAGCCCATTAGTTTGGGAAGCTTTGCGGGTAACCCTGCTGCGTACCTGGTATTTCAAGTGCGCCTGCCTGGCGGCACAGGCAGCCTGTATGCTGGTGGATACGGCAGAGGTTATGGTATGCCCGGCGTACCCGGGATGCCCGGAGTGCCCGGCGCACCCGGCATGGGAGGTGCAGCAATGGGCGGTCTTGCCGGACCGCGCGGAGGCAGAACAGGCGGCGCAGTAGCCGGCACAGGACGCACTGGAGGCAGAGCAGGGGGAATGCTGGGCGGTATGGCAGGTCCTCCGATGGGTGGACCCCCCGGCATGGGAGGCGCTCCCGGTGTTGGAGGAGTGCCCGGCGCGCCCGGCACCGGAACCGGTCGACGCACTGGCGCGGTAACTGGCGGTATGCCCGGAATGCCCGGCTATGGCTATGGGGCATACAGGGGCGGTTACACTGCGCCTACCATGACCACTCGTGTTATGAAGCAGATGCGCGTAGTAGTAGTTACTGAAGATGGCAAGCAGTACGAGGCTGTTGCGCCCTTCGACCCACCCATTACCGACCAGGAAGGCTGGTTCCCCATAGGCGTCGCACTGGGCGCTTTCAAGGGGCTGCGCCCAGATGCCAGAATCAAGGAAATTCGCATGTTTGGCGACGCATACGGCGTGTTCTATGTGGGTGAAATACGAGTTGCTAACGACCCGACGCCCATTACCGGCGATGCTGGCGAAGAGCAAATCGTCGCCGCCAACGACCTCGTCAGGCTGGAAGCGCGCGCCAGCGCAGGCATCACCCCGCTGAGATACTCGTGGGATTTCGATGCCAGCGATGGCATCCAGGAGGACGCAGTGGGTAAAGTGGTCACCACGCGCTACCGCAAGCCAGGCGAGTACACTGTCACTCTTACCGTTACCGACATCTACGGCTTGAAAAAGCCCTTTGTGGCCACGACTAAGGTTACGGTGAACGAGTAACCCCTCACCCCACCCCCTCTCCCACAATGTGGGAGAGGGGCATATTTCTCCACAAATCCACTCCTGTTGCCACAATTGATACCGGCAGGAGAAACTTGACAAAACACCCTTTGTAAGGCTATATTCACATAAGGGGAGAAGAACGGAGATGCGACCGCTGGACTCGCGCAAAGCCTTTATCTTGCAAGCAGTAGTTCAAGACTACGTAGCAACCGCCGAGCCGGTTGGCTCGGAGGCGGTGGTGGAACGCTATGGCTTGCGCGTCAGCTCAGCCACAGTGCGTAACGAGATGGCGGAGATGGCGGACATGGGCTACTTGCGCCAGCCTCACGTCTCCGCTGGGCGTATCCCCTCCGACCTCGGCTACCGCTACTACGTGGAGCATTTGATGAAACCTGTTCCAGTGAACAGACTGCTCTCTCCCCGGCAGACCAGCCTTTTCTCGCCGAACAACCCTGAGGTGGGTGAGATCCAGCGTCTTCTTCAGGCAGCGTGCCGCCTGCTGGCGGAGTCTACCCGTTACGCATCGATGGCTACGGCGCCAGAGACAGACGTGGTTTCGCTGCGTCACATCCTGTTGTCTCAGCCTGCCCCGGGCAAATTGCTGCTGGTGCTTGTCGCCAGCAGTGGACAGGTAGAACACCGTCTCGTTCCTGCCCCTGACAAGCTGAGCGACCAGCAGATGGCGTTGATTGACCGCCTGCTGCAGGAGCGGTACTCTGGACGCGCTGTACGCGAACTGCTGAATATGAAACCTTCTACTGTGTCGTCCGAGATGCCGGTTATAGAGCCAGTGTGGAGGCTGGTAGAGCAAGCAGTGCAGGACTGCGTCGAGACGCTGAGCCAGCAAGCAGTATTCCTCGAAGGGTTGCAGCATATCCTGGAACAACCCGAGTTTCGTCAGATAGAACGTTTGTATCCGTTGATTTCCTTGCTGGAACATCCCCAGGCGCTGATGCGCGTGCTGCATCGTTTAGGAGCATCGGGCAGGGTGCAGGTGGTTATCGGTGAGGAAAATCCCCTGCCGGAGATGCGCTGCTGTAGTTTTGTCGCATCTTCTTACCGAATCGGTGACCGCGTTGCAGGTACAGTGTCGGTGTTTGGACCCACTCGAATGCATTACGAGGTGGCGACAGCTGCAGTAGAATACATTGCGAATGCGCTCTCGCGTGTGCTGACATATCTGAGCGTAAGCTCTTGAGTTCGCATCTGTGTGTAGCTACGTGGGGCTGACCGTTTGGTAGGAGCCTCGCCCTTCCAAGAAAGAGTTTTGACAGACCACTATCAGTGCAACACTGGGGGAAATAGCATGAAGAGCAAAAAACAGCACCATCAGGAACAACAGGCGGAAGCGCGCCAGGAGGAAACGCCAGCTACTTCCGCGCTCGGTGATGAGATGCCCTCAGAGGCGACGGGCGAGCCGGCGGTAGCGGATGTTGCTGAACTCGAGGCGCGCTTACGCGCGTTGGAGGAAGAAAATGCGCTGCTCAAACAGCAGCTGGCTGACAAGCACGACAGTTTTTTGCGCACCATGGCGGACTTCGATAACTATCGTCGCCGCACGCGCCAGGAGATGGAAGAAATTCGCCGCATTGCGCTCGAGGAGTTTTTGCGCAACCTGTTGCGCGTGATGGATAACTTCGAGCGCGCTTTACAGTCTGCAGAAGAAAGCCGCTCATTCGAAAAATTACTAGAGGGCGTGCAGTTAACCTACCGGCAGATGCAGGCGCTGCTTCGGGAGGCGGGCGTACAGCCCATCGAGGCGGTCGGCAAACGCTTTGACCCCAACGTCCACGAAGCCGTGCAGCGCGTGGAAAGCTCCGAGCATCCTGACGAGACGGTGCTGGAGGAGGTCGAGCGCGGTTACCTGATACAATCGCGCGTCCTGCGCCCCAGCCGAGTGAAGGTGGTAAAGAACTGATGGAAAAACTGTTTGGAACCGACGGGGTACGCGGTGTCGCCAACCGCGATTTGACCCCTCTTCTTGCAATGCAGCTGGGTATGGCGGCGGCGACGGTCTTAAGCAATGGTAATCACGCCCCACAAGTTCTGGTGGGGCGTGATACCCGTTTATCGGGAGACATGCTTGAAGCGGCGCTGGTAGCGGGACTGTGCGCCGCGGGAGCAAAAGTTACCTTGCTGGGTATCCTGCCCACACCGGCAGTGGCATACTGCACCAAAAACTCCCACGCGGATGCCGGCGCTGTCATCTCGGCGTCACATAATCCTTTCGAGGATAACGGCATCAAGTTCTTTAGCGTTGACGGTTGCAAACTGCCTGACAAAGTAGAAGAGGACATAGAAGGTCTGGTACAGCGCTGGGAACACATTCCCCGTGCGCGTGGGGAGCACCTCGGCAGTGTACAGCGCGATAGCGAGTGGATCGACCAGTACATCGCGCACCTTATCGCCAGTACCGGGTGTTCGCTGAAAGGCATGCGCATCGTGGTAGATGGAGCAAACGGCGCAGCGTATAGCATCGCGCCTCGCGTGCTCTCGCAACTTGGAGCGGAGGTCATCCCGATACACTGCACCCCTAACGGCGTCAATATCAATGCGGGCTGCGGCTCCTTGCACACCGACAGCATGCGTCAAACTGTGAAGGAACAGCGGGCGGATGCCGGATTGTCTTTCGATGGCGACGCCGACCGGGTTATCATGAGCGACGAGCGCGGCAACGAGGTGGACGGCGACTATATTATGGCGATGAGCGCTATCCATCTGAAACAGGCGAACCGCCTGCGCAACCAGGTGCTCGTCGGCACGATCATGAGCAATCTGGGGCTGGAGGAGGCAATGAAGACGCACGGCATCCACCTGGAACGCACACGGGTGGGCGATCGTTACGTCGCCGAGCGGATGCGCGAACTGGATGCGGTGCTGGGCGGCGAGCAATCGGGGCATATCATCTTCGCGGATTACACCACTACGGGAGACGGCTTATTGACCGCCCTTCAGGTTCTTGCACTGATGCAGCGTACGGGCAAGCCCCTTTCCCAACTGATGAGGGTGATGGAGAAGTACCCGCAGATTATACGCAACGTAAAGGTGTGCGACAAACACGCCTGGGAAAAGTACGAGCGCAAGGAAGAGGTAGAGGCGTGGGCGCTGCAGCAGCTGGGCAACCCATCGCGGGTGAACATCCGCCCCTCAGGTACGGAGCCAGTAGTGCGCATCATGATTGAAGCCACCGACCTTGCGCGGATGGAGCAGGTGGCAGCGGAGCTGGAGCGCATCGTGTTGCGGGTATGTGGCGAGCCGGAGGAATAGCAGGATGCTGCTCACGCTGGACGTAGGCAACACGAATATCGTCGTGGGGGTGTTCGAGGGTCAAAATCTGGTTGAACACTGGCGCGTGCGCACCGACCGCGAGCGCACGGCTGATGAGCATGGTCTGCTGATGACGCACCTGCTGCAGCACGCCTCGCTGCCTCCGGAAGGCGTCGATGGGGTTATCATCTCCAATGTGGTCCCCCCCATGACCGACGCTTTGCAGGGTATGGCGAGGCGGTTTTTCCACGTGGAGCCGATATTCGTCTCCCATGAGCTGGACATGGGCGTGCCTATTCGCTATCATGACCCACGCGAGGTAGGGGCAGACCGACTGGTAAACGCCGTCGCTGCTATCCACAAATACGGCGCGCCTGCTATCGTAGTGGACTTCGGTACGGCGACCACGCTGGACGTGATTTCTCCCGAGGGCGAGTACCTTGGGGGGTGTATTATGGCGGGCGTAAGTATCTCGGCGGAAGCGTTATTCCGCACTGCCGCGCGGCTGCCTCGTATCGAACTGGTTACCCCTGAACACGTCATCGGGCGCACTACGGTGGAAGCCATGCAGTCAGGCATTATGCTGGGCTACGCCGGAGCCATCGACGCGCTGGTAGAGCGCATCCACAGGGAGCTGGGATGTGAAACCACAGTGGTCGCCACAGGTGGACTGGCGGAGCGTATCGCCGCCGAAACCCGCGCCATCCAGCATGTAGACCCCTGGCTGACGCTGGAGGGATTGCGCCTCATCTGGGAGCGCGTCAGAGGGAGATGTTAATGCGTATCCCACATCCTATACCCTATCAGGGAAGTAAGAGAGGAATTGCCGAGGCGATCCTCGCTTACTTTCCGCAGCATGTCACACGTCTTGTCGAGCCTTTTGCTGGCTCTGCTGCGGTAACGCTGGCTACCGCAGCCCACTATCGAGCAGACAGGTTCTGGCTGAACGACTTGAACGAACCGCTGATGCGCTTGTGGGATGCCATAATCTACCATCCAGAACAAATAGCTGACGCCTACGAACACCTGTGGAAAGAACAGCAGGGACGCGAAAGGCAGTACTACGACCTTATTCGCGATGAGTTCAATCGTACACACCGCCCTGAGTACCTGCTCTATCTTCTAGCAAGGTGCGTTAAAGCATCAGTGCGGTACAACGCGAACGGTGAGTTCAATCAAAGCCCGGATAACCGCCGGCGTGGTATGCATCCGATTACCATGCGTCGCCAGATTATGGAAGCTTCTCGACTGCTGCGGGATAAAACGCTGATTACAGCGCTGGGTTACCAGAGCGTCCTGTCCGACGTGTCTTCCAACGACCTCGTGTATATGGACCCACCATACCAGGGAGTTTGCGCAGGGCGTGACCCACGCTACTATACAAATATCAACCACGACGACCTGTACCAGTGGCTGCGACAGTTAAACGCGCGTGGTGTACCCTATCTGCTCAGCTATGATGGGCGCAACGACCTGCGCACGTATGGGAGACCTTTACCTGCCGATATAAACCTGGTGCGAGTGGAGATATATGCTGGACGTTCCTCGCAAGCAACACTGCTCGGCATCAAAGCGTATACCGTAGAATCACTTTACCTCTCGCCGTCTCTCATAGAAAGGATAGGGGCAGGGCGAATAGAGAACGTCGGTAACCAGCATAACCAGTACGCCCTGTTTGAACTCAAATGAGCGAGGAACAGCAGATAGCCGAACTCAAAAAGCTGTTGGAGATTGCTCCGAGGCGGGCGCGTCTGCTGGTAGAGCACTGTCTGCAACATGGACAGGTTACTACGGAGGAACTCCAGAATGTTTATGGTTATGAACATCCTCCAAGAGCTGCCAGAGATGTACGAGAGCTGGGCATCCCCCTCGAAGGCGGTTGGGCGCAGAACGCTTAAGGGCACCGTGTGCGGGTGTATCGGCTCGGTGATCTCAGCCAAATGCGTCGCCTGCGCGGAAGAGTACCCGTTCCCAAACGCCTGAAGAACGCAATCGTACAACAGCAAGGGGAAAAGTGTTTCATCTGCCAGATCGCAATGCCAGCGCGTGCACTCCAAGTAGACCATCGGATACCCTATGAGATATCTGGTGAAGTGACGAACCCCTTAGAGCATCTCGACTGCTTCATGTTGTTGTGTGGTTCCTGCAATCGTGCGAAGTCGTGGTCGTGTGAGCACTGTCCTAACTGGACAGAGGAGCATCTTCCTGATGTATGCCAGAAGTGTTACTGGGCATATCCAGAGGGTTATGAGCACATCGCACTGCGGCAAATCCGTCGGTTGGACATTGTATGGAGTGAAGAGGAAGTAGCCGTTTTCGAGAGGCTACGGCAAAAAGCGCAGCAGCTGGGCGAGCGAATGCCCGAATATGTTAAAGCCGTGCTGCGCGAGCACGCTCTGGAGGAATAAAGCTCCCCCCTTCTCCTTGTGGGAGAAGGGGGGAGGGGGATGAGGGGATTTACCCCTTAGCCATCTGGCGCAACACCATTGGCAAGATACCGCCGTGCCGATAGTACTCCACCTCTACGGGCGTATCAACGCGGGCGATGGCGGTGAAACGCTTCTCGTTGCCTGCCTCGTCACGCGCAATGACAGTCACTTCCTGGCGAGGTTGCAACTGGCGGATGCCTGTGATGCTGTACCGTTCGCGACCGGTCAGCCCCAGCGTTTCACGGTTTTCGCCCGATTTGAACTGCAGAGGTAAGACGCCCATGTCCACCAGGTTGTTGCGGTGGATGCGCTCGAAGCTTTCCGCCAGCACCGCCTTCACGCCCAGCAGGATTGTGCCTTTCGCCGCCCAGTCGCGCGAGGAGCCGGAACCGTACTCCTTGCCTGCAATCACCAGCAGCGGAATGTTTGCTTGCCTGTAGCGCATCGCGGCCTCGTAAATGGGCAACGTCTCACCTGAAGGGAAGTGAATGGTGATCCCGCCCTCTGTGCCGGGTAGCAGCAGGTTCTTAATGCGAATATTGGCAAAGGTGCCGCGCATCATCACCTCGTGGTTGCCGCGGCGCGCCCCGTAGGAGTTGAACTCTGCCGGCTGAACGCCACGTTCTATCAGGTAACGCCCGGCGGGGCTGGTAGCGGGGATGGAGCCAGCAGGCGAGATGTGGTCGGTGGTAATGGAGTCGCCGAATACCGCCAGCACGTGCGCCCCCTCAATGTCGCTTAGCGGTGCAGGTTCTGGCGACAGGCTGACAAAGTAGGGTGGCTCCTGGATGTAGGTGGAACTGGCATCCCAGGCGTAAAGGTTACCTTCCGGTACGGGCAGGTCCTGCCAGAACTTGTCGCCTGCGAACACACGCGCATACTGCCGTCGAAACATCTCGGCGTCCAACGATTGCCGGATCGCTTCCTGAATCTCCGATGGAGAGGGCCAAATATCACGCAGGTATACGGGCTGCCCTTCTTTGCCAACGCCTAGAGATTCGCTGTACAGGTCGATGTTCATCGTGCCAGCCAGCGCGTATGCCACGACAAGCATCGGCGAGGCGAGATAGTTCGCCCGCACCACCGGATTCACACGCCCCTCGAAATTGCGGTTACCGCTGAGTACCGCGGCTACCACCAGGTCGCCCTCTTTCACTGCTTTGGCAATCGGCTCAGGCACGGGACCGCTGTTGCCGATGCAGGTGGTGCAGCCATAGCCCACCACGTGGAAGCGCAACTGTTCCAAATAGGGTATCAATCCTGACGCCTGCAAGTAGTCGGTTACCACACGCGAGCCGGGTGCGAGGCTGGTTTTCACCCAGGGTTTCACCTGCAGACCACGCTCTACCGCTTTCTTTGCCAGTAAACCTGCGCCAATCATTACCGACGGGTTGCTGGTGTTGGTGCAGCTGGTAATAGCGGCGATAACCACGTCTCCATGCGTAAGGCTGTAGTAGGCGCCCTCTACCAGCACGCGCTTCTGCAGTTGCTCCTCGCTCAGCTCAAAACCTCGCTCCTTGATAGGAGCGCGCAGGCTGACGGCAAAGGACTTCTTCGCTTCACGCAGGAGCACGCGATCATGCGGTCGTTTGGGACCGGCAAGGCTGGGTTCTACGGTGCTCAGGTCGAGCTCTATCGTATCGCTGAAGAGCGGTTCAGGGGCATCGTCGGTGCGGAAGAGCAGATTCTCCTTGCAGTAACGCTCAGCCAGTTCCACCACCTCATCAGGTCTGCCGGTACCGCGCAGGTAGGCAACCGTCTCGGCGTCGACAGGGAAGAAGCCCATTGTTGCGCCGTATTCGGGCGCCATGTTGGCGATGGTGGCGCGGTCAGGCAGGCTGAGGCGGCTCACGCCCTCGCCGGTAAACTCCACAAATTTGCCGACCACGCCCTTCTGGCGCAGCATCTGCGTGACGGTGAGCACCAGGTCGGTGGCGGTTGCGCCTTCGGGCAGTTCGCCTGTCAGGCGAAAACCCACTACCTCTGGTGTGAGCATGTAATAGGGCTGTCCCAGCATTACCGCCTCGGCTTCGATACCGCCTACGCCCCAGCCAAGTACGCCCAGCCCGTTAATCATGGTGGTATGGCTGTCGGTTCCTACCAGCGTGTCGGGATAGGCGGTGAGTTCACCCCCTTGTTCGCGTCGATGTACCAGGGGAGAGAGATACTCCAGGTTCACCTGATGCACGATGCCCATGCCCGGCGGCACAATGCGGAAGTTGCTGAAGGCCGATTGCGCCCAGCGCAGGAAGGTATATCGCTCCACGTTGCGTTGATACTCGAAGGCGACGTTCCTTTCGTAGGCGTCGGGTGTGCCGAACACATCCACCTGTACGGAGTGGTCAATCACCAGGTCTACCGGCACGATGGGGTTAATCTTCATCGGGTCGCCGCCCAGGCGCTGTATAGCAGAGCGCATCGCCGCGAGGTCTACCACTGCAGGTACGCCGGTGAAATCCTGCATCACTACGCGGGCTGGCATAAAGGCAATTTCGCGTGCGTCGCCTCCGCCCGACCATCTTGCCAGCGCGAGAATATCCTCTGCAGTGATGACGCTACCGTCCTCGTGGCGCAGCAGGTTCTCCAGCAGCACGCGGATAGAGTAGGGGAGGCGGTCTAACCCGTTGATGCCTGCGCGCTGCAGGGCGTCCAGACGATAGATAGTAACGTCGCCGGAAGGGGCGTGGAGAAGGGCTTTCGCTTGCAGAGAGTTTTTCATGGCTATCGTCCTCTGTTCAAAGCGTTCTGTAATATTCTACCAGAACTGCGCGGGCTGTAGGCAACCAAAAGATGTTATAATACACAGGCGAGACATATTCTGGAGGATAACGCGACAATGCGTTTGCTGGTAACAGGAAGCAACGGGTTCATCGGACAGGAGCTGGTAAAACGACTGCTGGAAGAGGGATATACCCTGCGCACCTTTGACCGCACAGCCAGCGCAGGCAAGGAGTGCGAACATATAGCGGGAGACCTGCGCGATGTGTATACTGTGCGTCGTGTGGTGCAGGGTGTGGACGCGGTGGTGCATCTGGGCGCAATGTCCAGCGACCGTCGCAACGCCCCAGACGAGGTACTGGCGGTAAACGTGCAGGGCACGTGGAACGTGTTGCAAGCCTGTGTCGAGGCTGGCGTCGGGCGGGTGGTATATTTTTCCAGCATCAACGCGCTGGGCTGTGTTGGTGGGTATCGTCCGCCCGAGTACCTGCCTCTGGATGATTTTCACCCGCGCCACCCAATGACGCCCTATCAGCTGTCCAAGCATCTGGCGGAAGAGGTATGCCGCAGCTATACCGAGCGGTATGGCGTCGTGACGATATGCTTCCGACCGGTATTTGTAGTGAATACTGCGCAACCATCGCCCTGGTGGAGACGTGCTCCCATTGAGATGCGCGCCGAATGGGGTAAGGACGAGCTGTGGGCATACGTCGACCTTCAGGATGTGTGCGAAGTGGTGCTACTAGCGCTGAGGGCGGAAGGAGTGCAACATGACGCTTTCCTGCTTAGCGCGGAGGATACCAGCATCGACATTCCTACGGCAGAACTGGTGCAGAAGTACTGGTCACACCTGCCCTGGCGAGGCGACCTGGCAGCTTATGTGGCGGAGAACCCCTATCGCACCTTGATTGATACCTCTCATGCCGCTCAGGTACTGGGTTGGAAGGCGAGGCGTTCCTGGCGCTCTGGGGTAAAAGAATGACCATATTTCGGCTGGGCGCACTGCAGTAAAAAACACAAACTGCCGATAATGGGTATAGCCTTACAACGCAAAAGGGATGAGAGCATGAGCGCCCAGCCGGAATATGCGTTCAGTGAAGAGCAGTTCGATGCGCTACGTGAAATCGCAAACATCGGGATGGGGAAAGCCTCTTCGGCTCTGGCGGACCTGATCAACACGACGATACTTATCAACGTGCCACAGGCGGTTTGTGTGCCCATCAGCGAACTGCCCAGCGTTCTACGCGACCCGGAGCTGGTCACGGCAGGTATCTACTTGCAGGTAACCGGAGACGTGCCAGGACACGCTACGTTTGTGTTTGACGTTCAGAGCGCACACCGTCTGGCGGGTGTGTTGCTCGGTATGCCAGAGGTCAATCTGGACGAAGTGACCGCATCGGCACTGATGGAAATTGGAAACATTATGCTTAGCGCGTACCTCACCGCCATTAGCGACTTCACCGGCTTACAAATTTTACCCAGTCCTCCTGTGATGGCAGTGGATATGGGTTGTGCGATACTTAGCGCCGTGATTGTGAATATGCAACATCTCGATGACTTCGCCGTCACTATTGCAACCGACATCTACGACCCTGAAGGGCTCATTTCGGGCACGTTCGTTTTCCTGCCCGAGCCGGGCGGTATCCAGAGAATCCTTGCGGCGATAGGGATGGGTTAAGAAAATGGGCGTTCATCTGACAGTGGGCATGGGAGAGATACAAGTGGTTCGCGGTGTTGGCAATGAGTTGACTGCTTTGGGGTTGGGGTCGTGTATTGGGGTGTGTTTATATGACCCGTTAACGCGCGTGGCGGGAATGGTGCATGTAGTGTTGCCCAAAAGTCAGTCAGAAAGGACAGGGGAGTTACCGGGCAAGTTTGCGGATACTGCCATTCCTGCTATTGTGCAGCAGATGGTGGGTCTGGGAGCAAGCGCTTCTCGGCTGAAAGCGGCGATAGCTGGAGGCGCTCAGCTCTTCCAGTTTGGGGTAAGCAACTCGCTGGATGTAGGGTCGCGTAACGCAGAAGCGGTGATTAACGCCTTGCGAGCGGCAGGTATTCCGCTGGTAGCGAAGGATGTTGGCGGCAGTACAGGACGCACCCTACGAATGTTTTCGGATAACGGATTGGTTGTGGTGCGGGCGATAGGTGGCGCCGAGCGGGAGCTGGCGGCGTTGGGCAATATCCTGACCTCTTCGGGGGTGGCAGCATGAACACTACAGGGACGCCCGAAAAACTGCAGCTGCTGGTACAGACCATCCGCGACCTGCCAGCGCTTCCCGAGGTGGTGGTGCGGGTGATGCGGATGACGGAAGACCCTCGCACTGATGCGCAGAGCATTGCGCGAGTGATTGCAACCGACCAGGCGATGACAGCGCGGGTGCTCAAGCTCGCCAACTCCGCTTTCTACGGCTTACCTCGTCGGGTGGGCACTCTCTCAGAAGCGGTAGTGATTCTCGGTTTTCGCACCATCAAAAACCTCGCCATTGCTGCCTCCACTTTTGAGCTGCTCAACCGGGAAATCGCAGGTTATTGGCTTCAGCGAGGTGAGCTGTGGCGTCACTCTCTGGCTTGCGCTATCGGGGCGCAGCTGATTGCCCAGCGGGTGCGTCTGCCGGTTGTCGAGGAAGCGTTCGTCTCCGGTTTGCTGCACGATATTGGCAAGGTAGCCATCAACCTCTTTGTGCGCGAGCAGTTCGACCAGATTATGGAGCGCGCCTTGCAGGACCAGATTCCCTTTGTGGAAGCCGAACAGGTGGTGCTGGGATTTAACCACGCGATGGCGGGTGGGCTCATCGCCGAAAAATGGAACCTACCGCCCTCGCTGGTGTCGGTTATCAAGTACCACCATCAGCCGTCTACCGCGCCCGATGGCGACCTGATGGTCTACGTTGTGCACCTGGCGGACATCCTCTCCATCACAATGGGCATTGGCATCGGCGGGGACGGTCTGTACTACACTCTTGAAGAGGGAACGCTGGCGAAGTTTGGGCTCGAACAGTCGGATATCGACGAATTGTGCGGGCACATTGTGGACCGCATGGCACAAGCCGCGAACCTGCAAGAACAACCGGAGGTCGCTTTGCGGTGAAAGTAACGGACGACTATCTGTGGTTTTGCCAGCAGGTGCTGCGCAAGACAGGATTGGATTTACAGCAGTACAAGCGTGCGCAAATGGAGCGTCGCCTGCGCTCGATGGCGGAGCGTGCAGGCGCGCGCAACCTGGAGGAATACTGGGCTGTGCTGGAGAGGGACTCTCAGCAGTTCGCCTATTTCATCGACCGAATCACCATCAACGTTTCCGAGCTTTTCCGCAATCCGGAGAAGTTCGAGGAGCTGCGTCGGATAATCCTGCCCGAAATACGTCACCTGGGTAGCCCGCTCAAGGTGTGGAGCGCCGGATGCTCGTACGGAGCCGAGCCCTATTCCCTGGCGATCCTGCTCGAGGAGATGCGCCCGCTAAATTACCAGATTCTTGCCACCGATGTGGACGAGACTATCCTGAGTAAGGCGCGGGAAGGCGTCTTCGCTCCGGAAGACATGCGCAACGTCTCGCCAGAGTGGAAGCAGAAGTACTTTCTCCAGCGGGACAACCGCTATCAGGTGAAGCCAGAACTGAAACGGAACATCACCTTCCGCAAGCACAATCTGCTGGCTGACCCGTTTGAGAACGGTTTTCACCTGATCGTGTGCCGCAATGTGGTGATTTACTTCACAGAAGAGGCGAAGGACAGGCTCTACGCGCGTTTCTTCCAGTCGCTGGTGCCCGGTGGCGTGCTGTTTGTAGGCAGCACCGAACGCATTTTCAACTACCGTGAGATCGGTTTCGAGATGCCGTTGTCCTTTTTCTACCGCAAGCCAGCGCTGGGACTGCGTAGAGCTGCCTGAACGTGGAATAACTCAACAGGAGGAACGTCAAGGGGGAGACCGAGTGATGGGCAAAAGGATACTGGTGACCGATGATGCGCTGTTCATGCGCGTTACCTTGAAGAACATTCTCACGCAGCACGGCTACGAGGTAGCGGGCGAAGCCACCAACGGGCGTGAAGCCATAGAGATGTACAAAAGCCTGAAGCCCGATCTGGTGACGATGGACATCACCATGCCGGAGATGGACGGCATAAGCGCGGTGCGCGAGATAAAGAAGATCGACCCCAACGCGCGCATCGTCATGGTGACCGCCATGGGGCAGAAGAATCTGGTGGTGGAAGCGATACAGGCTGGCGCCAAAGACTTCATCGTGAAACCGTTCCAGCCGGAGCGGGTGATAGAAAGCGTGCAGAAACTGCTGGGTAACTGAAGGGAGAAATGCCATGATGCGCGTGGAATACATTAACCCATTTGTCAGTGCAGCGTACTCCGTGCTGGAGATGGTATTGGGGATCCAGCCCGAGAAGGGACAGTTGGCAATGCGCCCCGGTATCTTTACCACCCAGCAATGCAGTATCGTGATGGGGGTGACGGGCAAGGTGGAAGGCTCGGTCATCTACGGAATGAGCCTCGCTACCGCAGACAAAATCGCTTCCCACATGATTGGTCAGCCTATCCGCACCTTTGACGCGCTTGCCGCCAGCGCGATCGCCGAACTGGGCAACATGATCACCGGCAACGCCGCCGCACTGCTCGCAGAGAAAGGTTACACCTGCGACATTTCACCGCCCAGTATTATTCGCGGCAGCAACGTCAAAATCTCCACAGTCAATACTCCAGCACTCGTCGTGCCGATACTGCTGGGCGAGTTCGGTGCACTCGAAATCAACGTGAGCCTGCAGGAGAGAAAATAAGATGCGTGTCGAAGAGCGTGCTGCGATGAACTTACTCTACTCCATGTTGCGCACGGAACAGCAGGGGCAAGAACACCAGGTAAAGCTGCTGCGTAAGACGATGGATGCGCAACAGCAAACTGGCGAGCAACTAGTGCAAATGATCGAGGACGCAGGTAGACTGCTCGATATCCGCGCATACCCCCATGGTGGGGTTTTACTTGCGGCAGGGGGGAAACGGCCGTTTGGTGCTGCGCCTTTGGGCGTGTTTTTTGAACTTAACCAAAAAACACGGCGGGGTAGCTAGCCCCGCCAAATGCGCACAGTCTCCCGTGTTCGCTTGTTGTTGTGTAGAGGGTGCTGTTAAGCCTGTCTTCATCGCCGCGAAAGAATAACCTGAGCGATGATTGCTGTTGCTTTTTGTATCGTCGCGGCGTTTCCCTCTTTCCGCTTATTATTATATCATGGCTTTTATTAAGAAAATATTAAGATTGAGATTTGATGCACAAAATAATTACGTATTCAAGACGTATCGCCATTGCTATTTTGACAATAGTGGATCTACCTCAGAATGGATATATCATAGAGCGACATCATAGAGGCAATATATGGATTATCTCTACCGTAGAGTTTACCTCGGCGCACCGCAACCAGCTCTGCCAGGATACTTACCGCTATCTCGCCCACCGTTTGTGCGCCGATGTCCAGCCCTAACGGAGCGTGTACGCGAGCGAGCTGCTCTGGCGTAGCCTCGCCTTTTTGTAGCAGGTCACGATAAATAACCGTAATCTTGCGCCTGCTGCCGATCATTCCGATGTAGGCTGCCGGTTTGTGCAAAGCTACACGAAGAGCATCGGCGTCGTGCCGATGCCCGCGCGTCACAATCACAATGTATGTGCGGTGGTCAGCAGGCAGCTCACGAACGCTCTGTGCAATGTTGCCCACGATACACCTCGCGGCGGTGGGAAATCTTTCGGGGTTGGCAAAGGAGGGGCGGTCGTCTATTACCAGCACGTCAAAACCTGCTGCTGACGCCATAGGCGCGAGCGCATGCGCGATGTGTCCTGCGCCTACCAGTACCAGAGTAGGTTGCGGCTGCACAGGTTCTACGTAAACCTCCACGTGCTCGTGCAGGGAGGTGTACTGCGGCTGGTCCTGCCTCAGAGCTTGAGCGGATGCTTCGAACAGAGCCTGCCTCCAGTCATCGGGTAGGGTGGGAGTAACTTCTTCCCCGCATACACAAAATGCGTTGCCCAGATGTTGCGGTGACTGTGTGACCAGCACCCATGCGCCCGAGTTGCCCTCTTGCTGCAACCTCTGCGCCGCCTGCAGCGAGGTCAGCCACTGTTCCGGTTTGGGCTGAATGAACACCCACACCCTGCCGCCGCATATCAAGCCGTCGTCGTAGCCGTAGTCGTCGTCCATGCGGAAGGTGTGCAGTTGCGCTTTACCCTTGCGCAAAGCGTTGAGGGCAAGGCGACGCACCTCCATCTCCACACAGCCTCCGCCGATTGTACCATGCATCACGCCGTCACGCTGTACCAGCAGGCGCGCGCCCGGATTCTGTGGGGCGGAACCCGACTTGCGTACCAGCACGCAATGCGCATGTGGAACGTTGTTGTATATCAGGCTGAGCGACAGGGCGAGATTCTCCATTACGACCTCACGTCACGCATGATTCTTAATGACAGCTACTGTTAAGATTTGGAGGGAGGCGCTCTGTCGCCTCCGCAAGGGCTTACGGTGTATCTTTCACCCCCTTCAGTTTACCTCATGGGCGGCGCTCGGTGTAATCGCTGTCGTTTCGGAAAGTATTGCACAAGGTAGATTTGACCTGAAACCGCTTTTGGTGATACACTAATCGACGGAACCGTTCATCACAGGGAAAGGGACGGGTGTAAAATGGCATCGTCGTTGCGCTCTCTGAAATGGTTCACGCTGCTGGCGCTCCTCACCTGGATAGGGTTTGCGTTTGCTCAGAAGCCCGCTGACGCGCCCCCGGTAGTGGTTATGAGGATGGAGGGGGTTATCGCTCCCCCCAATGCCGAGTACTTCTCGCGGACTCTGCGCGTTGCTCGTGAGCGCGGGGCGCAGCTGCTGGTGGTGGAGCTGGACACGCCAGGCGGTTTGATGAGCTCGATGGAGGATATCGTGAAGGGTATCCTTGCCAGCGACATTCCTGTGGCAGTGTATGTATCTCCTTCGGGAGCGAAGGCTGGGTCGGCTGGGGTGTTTATCACAGTGGCTGCACATATTGCGGCGATGGCGCCCGGCACCAGCATCGGCGCGGCGCACCCGGTACCTGCAAGCGGGGAAGAGATGACCCGCACGATGGAAAAGAAGGTGGTAAACTACGCCGCCTCGTACATTCGCTCTTTGGCGGAGCAACGTGGGCGCAACGCCGATTGGGCGGAGAAGGCTGTACGTGAAAGCGCGGCTATCGGGGAGAAACAGGCGCTGGAAAAGCGCGTGATCGACCTGGTAGCGCCCGACCTGAACGCCTTGCTACAGCAGGTAGATGGGCGTACCGTTAAACTCCCACAGCGTACGGTGGTGCTGAAAACGCGCGATGCGCCGGTGCAGCGATCGGAAATGGTTTTGAGGGAACGTCTCCTGCAAGTGCTGGTAAACCCCAACGTGCTGGCGATCCTGGGTATCCTCGCGCTGTATGGTCTGATTGCCGAAATCCAGAACCCTGGGGCTATCTTTCCGGGTGTAATTGGGGCTATCTCTCTGTTGTTGATGCTGTACGGTTTTTCGGTGCTACCGGTTTCGTGGGCAGGTATCGCTTTGCTGGTGCTGGCGGTTATCCTGTTTATTGCTGATGCTTTCGCCCCATCGCATGGGGTGCTAACACTGGGGGGAGCAATCTCGATGCTGCTTGGATTGCTGATGCTGTTTGAGTCGCCGGACCCTGCCTTGCGGGTTTCGTGGGTGGTTGCCCTCACGTTGACTGGGCTCACTTCTCTTTTCTTCGTGTTCATTGTTGCTGCAGGTGTGCGCGCACAGCGTGCGCGTCGGGTTACTGGTATGGAGGCGATGGCAGGCGCGCTGGCGATAGCACGCACCGACATCTCCCCACGCGGAAAGATTTTTTACGACGGAGCGTACTGGAACGCCGTTACCGAAGGAGAATCGATAAAGGCAGGCGAACGAGTGGTCATCGAGCGAATCGAAGGCTTGACGGCTGTGGTGCGAAAACAGGAGGGAGCATCATGAATACCATTGAACAACTGTTGGCGAGCGAGTCGGGTGCATTTCTGGTTGCGCTCGTTATCTTCATCGTTCTGGTGTTGCGCGCAACCTTGCGCGTGCTGCCGGAGTGGGAGCGCGCCGTGGTACTGCGGCTGGGGCGGTTGCTGGGCGTGAAGGGACCCGGCATTATTTTCCTGTTGCCGTACATCGACCGACCCATCCGTGTAGACACCCGATTGGTTACGATGGACGTGCCGCGTCAGGAGGTGATGACGCGCGATAACGTGCCAGTTACCGTAGACGCCATTGTGCTGTTTCGCGTCATAGACCCCGCCGCGGCGGTAACACGCATCGAAAACTTCATCCGTACCACTTCGCTGATCTCGCAGACCACCCTGCGCAGCACCTTGGGGCAGGCGGAACTGGATGACCTGCTTTCGCACCGCGACAAGATTAACCAGCAGCTGCAGAGCATTATCGACGAGCAGACCGAGCCATACGGCGTCAAGGTGGTTGCGGTGGAAGTACGCGATGTGGTGCTTCCCGACAGTATGAAGCGAGCTATGGCGCGCCAGGCAGAAAGCGAGCGCGAGCGGCGTGCCAAAGTGATTAACGCCGAGGGCGAATATCAAGCCGCGGAGCGTCTGGTGCAGGCAGCGCAGATGATGTCCTCGCAGCCGGCGGCGCTACAGTTGCGTTATCTGCAGACCATCAGCGAGATGAGCGCACAAAGTACCAGCACGACGATCATCCCCGTTCCGGTAGACCTGCTGTTGCCTTTCCTGCGCCCACCCGGCGCCGCAACCACACCGCCAGCACCGCCTGCGCAGCCCACACCTCAGCCAGCAGGAGGGGAATAGTTTCAGCATGGCTGAG
>JANWYZ010000290.1 GCA_025054895.1 bacterium
ACAGGGTACAGCTGTTGCAAGGTTCTGCCCTTATAGACGACCGGGTCATGCTGGTTAAGCAGGAATAGTTGACACATGTTGCAAGACAGGCTATAATGCTTTCACCGCAGCATGCACAGGGACGCCTTCACGCAGCTACCTCCCGCCGCGCTGTGGGCGTATGGGATGAGCGATCTTTCTTGCAAGGGAGGAAGGAGCAATGAGAACACACCTCATCGGGTTCGCGTGGGTTCTCCTGACAGCTGTTACCTGCAGCGTATGGTCTACCGTACGCGCACAATCTCTTCCTTCTCCCGTCGACCGCGCACAGGTGACCCAGGCTTTTGCTGCCTACGGTGCGGTGAAGCCGGGAAAGTATCACACGGGGATTGACCTCTCTCCCCTTTCCAGCAGCTACGCGGCACGACGCCAGCAAGCGGTGAAAGCGGTGCTGGAGGGAAAGGTTGTTCACATCTTCGGGTTGAGACTGTCCAACGGCAAATGGTATGTGCGCTGGTGGGATAACGGGACGGGAACAACCCGCTGGGTAACCGGGATGCCCTACGTACGGGCAGGGAGCAGTCGCGGACTGGGCATCTGCATTATTCTCGAGCATGAAGGCTCGCCGACAACATATACGCTGTACGGGCATCTTGATGCAGTGCGAGCCCATCTCAAGATTGGAGACATGGTGCGGCAGGGTGAAGAGATTGGGCTGGTCGGCAACTCTGGTCAGGACTCGCGGGGCAGAGACTACCTGCGTTTCTGCCCAGCAGATGCACACAATCACGCAGTGGAATGCGAGCAGGGCATCGAACAGACAGAAATCGTTGTTGCACGGGATGGCGGCTTTGCGCCACACCTCCACTTCGAGGTGAAGTACCAGCCTGTGCTTGGCGATACATCCAGCCTGCCCGGCGTAGGCGAGGCAGGGTACACTTCTTATGACCCCTTCTATCCACCCCCGCGAAGTAAGACGCGCTCATATGCCGACCCGTTCCTGTGGCTCTATCGGGCGAAGCCTCTCTCTTCGTCTTCAGTGGAAATCGTGGCGCGGTCCGTCAGTGCCCACATCGGTCCAGGGGACTACCCGCAGAGCACCTCCTTCAACTCCGGTCAGAAGTTCAAGGCGGTGGCATCGGCGACGAGCGCATGGCCCGCTGACAGGGCGCGCTGGTATCTTGTGGAGGCGCACGACGGTGCGCTCTTCCCCCATCCAGGCGGAGGCGAGGTGCCCCGTGTCTGGATTTGTGAGGGCACTGCCACGCAGAGATGGGCGGAACTGTACGGACCGCCGAACATCCAGATACACATCACCGCAGAGCCTTCGAACCCTAAGCTCCTGAGCACCGTCACGATAAGTGTTCGTGTCGTGAATGCGGGAGGCAGAGATGCAGTGAATTCTACTGTGAATTGTGAAATCCCTGCGATGACATCGTACGTGCCTGGCAGTCTGATTGTGGATGGCAAGAGTCAGCCAGACCCGTATATTGTCGAGGGGAGGTTTCAGGTTCCTCTCGCTCTACTAGAACCAGGGAAAGAGGTGTGGATACGCTATCAGGTAAAAGTACAGTGAGGCGGCGCAGAAACCTGCCTGCGCAGGTTGCGCAATCTGCGCAGGTAGGTTTTCCCCTACCATTGAAGTCATGGCTTCTGCTTCAGAGAAGGATGCTCCTCGCTTTCGCGCTGTTCGGAGCGAGGCGAAGAATCTCGGCGTCGGACGCGCTCGCCTCGTTCTCGAACACGGGCAACATTATCGACCTAGTGGCGCCGGGCGACGGCATCACGACTACCAACCGCGGCGGCGGTTATGCCACGTGGTCTGGCACCTCGTTCTCCGCGCCGGTGGTAGCGGGCGTTGCTGCACTGGTGATTGCCGCCAATCCTGCCCTGACTGGTAGGCAGGTGATGCAGGTGTTGGTGGAGTCGTGTGACGACTTCGGTGCAACAGGTTGGGACACCACCTATGGCTGGGGGCGCGTCAACGCGCAGAAGGCGGTACAGCGTGCCCTGAGCGGCAACATCGGTGGCGATACCATGCCTCCGTCGGTGCAGATTACTTCGCCTGCGGCGGGCAGCACGGTGTCCAACACAGTGATCGTATCCGTGAGCGCAGCAGATAATGTCGGCGTCGCCAGCGTGAGCTTGACCCTCAACGGCGTAGAGGTGGCTAAACTGACCCGATTGCCCTACACTTGGAGTTGGGACACCACTGCCTACGCGAACGGCTCGTACAACCTCACGGCGATAGCGACCGATACATGGGGCAACCAGTCGGCGCACACTGTTGCGGTGAGCGTGTATAACGTGCCTGATACCACACCACCTACTGTCTCTATTGTCGCTCCCGCGCCCGGCAGCGTGGTCAGCGGTACCGTGACAGTGCAGGTCAACGCCAGTGACAACAAGGGCGTTACGAAGGTGGAGCTGTACGTCAACGGCAAGCGCACGAACACCGCGACCGCGCCGCCCTTCAGCATGACCTGGAACACGCGCAATCTGAAGGCGGCGACCTATACCCTGCAGTGCCGTGCGTACGACGCAGCAGGTAACAGCGCGTGGTCAAAAAGCGTGCAGGTCACTGTACAGCGATAGCCTGTCAGCTTCATCACCAGCCCCTCTCTGACGACAGGGGCTCCGCACAGAGTGAGGTGTTACCGTCGCTTCCGATCTCACCGTTCCAAATAAAGGCAGAAATGTAGTAATTTATCATACGAAAACAGTAAAACATCTTGTTCTTTATACCGTTCTTCGCCCATAAACTTATTTTGGGCTACAAAATACCGCCTTTTGGCACACTTCTTGCATGTATATTTAGCGGGAAGTGTGCATTCACAAAGAGGTGTGTGGGATGAGTAGGACAGTTCGATGGAGTCTCGCGTTGATGGTGCTGGCGGTCGCTGTGGCGTCCGCGCTCCCCTCTCAGGCTGCCGTCATCTTTTTCAACACGGTAGCAACTGGGGAGCCGCCTGGTGGTTCTGCCCCCTGGGCGAAGTTGACCATTCAAAATCATGCTACGAACCAGGTAAAGTTCACGCTGGATACGTATCTGCTGACAAACGAATTCGTTGGGCAGCTACGCCTGAACCTCTCACCCTATCAAACGGTCTCTTTGCACGCCACTAGCGTCACCGGTCTATCTTTACAGCAAAGCGGCGACAACGGAGAACAGGGTTTTGACATCCTGTTGGATTTCCCCAATCAGCCGTCCAAGAGGGTGAAGGGAACTGCCTCGGTGTGGTGGATACTCTCTGGCTCTGGTCTGGATGAAACGCGTTTCAACGCTCTCTCTGTTCATCCCGGAGTCAACGGCAACCGCCTAGCCATGTTGCACATCCAGAACATCGGGGGCGACAACAACGGTGACGGTCGGCGCGAGGGTTCAGGCAAGATTGTCCCTAACCTGCAGCCGCAAGGCGGCGTCATCCCCGAGCCAGCGACGCTCTTGCTGTTTGGCATGGGGCTGGCGGCGCCGTTAGCCGCCCGCTGGCGCAAGCGGTAAACCGACCTGCTGGAGATGTGCCCTTTTCGCCGCTGGAGAAGCCCTCCAGCGGCTTTTCGTTTGCCTAGCGGAGCGTAAAAGCCTCGTCCTCGGGAGGGGCGAGGTACATACAGCACCGAGACCAGTTCTTCACGAATTCCTTACCCTCCGCAGGCAAAAAGGCTTCCGTCGGCTGCATCCGTACGGGT
>JANWYZ010000291.1 GCA_025054895.1 bacterium
CTTCGGAGAGCGCATTATCTCCACCAGCGGTGCGGTGTCGGACAGTGAACCAGGCATTTCGATAACCCATCCCTCCTCTGGCTCGATACCGGCCTCACGCATCGCCTGCACGTAGCCGTGCCATCGGTCGAGCGCAGGCGCGGAGTGTGAACTGCCTCGCAGATGCACGATCGCACGGTGTCCCAAATTCAGCAGGTGCTTGGTGGCGATATAACCGCCCTTCACGTTATCACAGTCCACGTAGTAAACATCGGGGCGGCGCGCTCGAGTGAAGATAAGCACATGGGGGAAACCACTGTCTGCCAGAATATCCGAGAGAGGGTCATCGATATCGCGAAGCAACAGTGCGCCATCAATGCGCCCATCCATCACCGCGTTGGCTTCATGTTCCGCATCGTCGCCATGCGCTCCAGTGTACATCATCAGGTCGTACTGCTTCTCAATCGCTTCATGCGACGCGCCATGCAGCAGTTCCAGAATGAATCCAGACCATCCGCCGAAAATGCCCGCGTACTGCATCACCACACCGATAGTATGCGTGCGTTGCTGGGTAAGGGCGCGTGCGACGGCGTTAGGACGATAACCCAGCTCCCGGATCGCCTCCCAGATGCGCCGGCGCGTTTCGTCGCTGATGCGCACTTTGCCCTCGCGTCCGTTAATCACATACGAGACAGTCACTTTGGACACGCCCGCTTTTCGCGCCACATCGGTTATGGTCACTCGCTCGCGTCGCATCGTTTTCACCGTTAATCGGTTAATGCACTTTTAATATACCCCTGCTCGCCTCGTTTGTCAAGAGCCTGAAGCGATTTTTGCTGAAAAATTTGCGAAAGTACCGCAAAATTGCTTGACTTTTTCGCAAGCTTGTGCTATCGTTAGAAAAGGGAAGTGGTAGGTGCAGCCTGAAAATGTTTTACCGGTTAATGTGCCTGTATAGGGAGCGGCCCTGCATTTCCCGTATCCCGAAGGTTTTGGCTACATCCTGTGCTTAACAGAAAGGAGGAGGCAACATGAAAAAACTTCTGCTGTTGACCGTGCTGAGCCTGGGGCTGGTTGCCTGGGCACATGCACAGGTCAACAACGTCGTCATTCTGGACCGGGTGTTCAATGACGACGCCAATTCCATTTCCAGCCACATCAAAGCGCTGCCGGCGGTGCTGCTCACCGACAACAAAGTGGACGGTGATGGCGTTGCGCCTGACTGGGCAAACCGCCATGCGTGGTTTGTTTCCAGCGATGGGGTGAACGCGCTACAGGTACCCTTGAGCGAAGCATGGAAGCTGGAGTTTGACCTCACGTTGCTGGGCACTCCCGTCTCCCCTCGCAAGGAGGCAGGCTTCCTGATCCGCATCGGGATGCCGTGGGGCTACTCGGAGGGGCAGTTCATTGTCAACACCGATGCCCATGAGGTAGTCGCTTTTGGCTGGCCCTTCCCCTTCTACAGCTTCAACGCCAACCATGGGCTGTCGTACAACTCCGGCGACACCATCCATCTGGGAGTGCAGTTCTTCCAGGACCCCGGCGATGGACTGTACAAGGTCATCTACTCGGCAAACGGTATCAATAGTCCCGCACTGGCGCTGGACGCGCAAGGACTATTTACTGGCTGGATTACGCCGGGTGGTTACCTGCAGGTACAGGTTATGGCGGGCAACCCCAGAAACGGCGGCGCCGCGCTGTTCAACGATATCTCATGGAACGGCGCTCCGGTACCTGAGCCTGCCAGCATCGCAGTGCTGGGCTTAGGAGTTGCAGCGCTGGCACTGCGCCGGCGGAAAAGGTAGCTTCTGAAGTGGTGTTTTTGCCCCCGACGCCATAAGGTGTCGGGGGCAATTTGTTTGCGCTAAGGAGAGCGTGGGTTACTCGTCACCGAGCGCGCCAAAGCTGCGCACCAGGATGCCAAAATCGAACAGGGTGACATCCAGATCTCCGTCCAGGTCGGCGTTCGGGTTCCAGTCAGGGTGGCCAGGTACGGCGCCGAAAGCGGCTACCAGCGCGCCGAAGTCGAACAGCGTTACCTCATTATCGCCGTCGATGTCGCCGTTGGTCAGTGAAACATCCACGCCAGTCACATCGGCGTCCACTACCGCTACGTTCGGCACTACCGTCCTCAGCCAGTGGCTGGGTTTGAAGGCTACGTCGTATGTGCCGGGCGCCACATCGCCAATCACATAGTTCCCCGACGAATCGGTGAACAGCGTCTCAGTGCGCACTGCCACACCGCCCTGCCGCAGTTCCACGCCGACAGGAACCTGCGTCACGTCGCCTTCGAAGTCGCGCAGCTCGATGTTGCCGCTGATAGCGAACGTCCTTCGCAGCAGCCGACCATTCCACTTGATGTTGCCGAACACAGCCGTCCCACCGTTAGCGGGGTTGCCAGCCTGAATGTTCACCTGCAAATAGCCGCCGGGTGTAATCCAGTTCTTCTGCACAATGATCGACTGGTCTGACAGGGCAAGGGCAGGACTGCTCAATTCGTTCGCCATGTAGATGACCTTGTACTTGCCGTCGGTATCTTTGAAGAAGCGGATGCCCAGGTGGATGGTGTCGCCGGAGTTGTACGACAGGCTAAACCGATAGAATGGGAACGGATACCCGAACGCCACCACCTCATGCGCGTCGGTGTTCACCATGAACTGCAGCTCAGAGTAGCCCCAAGGCATCCCGATTCGGGCGAAGCCTCCAGCTTCCTTACGAGGCGATACCGGTGAACCTGTCAGAGTCAGGTCGTACTCCAGCACCCATTCCACATCGAGGGGAATTTGCAAAGGGTTCACCCCATCGGCGGATACGAACCACACATGGCGGTTGGCAAACTCGGGAGCTCTGCCATCCCCATCCACTTTGGTGTCCGACAGGATAACCGTAGGCAGATTCTTCAGGTGGTTGGTGATGGAATCGGAATCGTCGTTGAACACCCGGTTGAGAATCACCACATCGTTGGGCTGCGCACCTGCCCAGGCAGACAGTGCGAAGCAGAGCGCAACCAGAAAAGCGAACCTCTTCATTGCTTATTCCTCCTTTCTATTTGCGAAGCCTGCGCGTTGCAGGCGTTCGTCCTGAAAAATTCGCTGAAATCCACCCATTAACCGATTCAGCATCGCAAGGATACTATAACATACCCCGCGGCGGAAGTCAAGTATGCCTGAGTACATCTATGCGCGTAGTAGAGCACTTTCGTCTCTTGCCCTATCGGCGTATGTATACCGGCAGAATGGAGTACTTGCGGCGTTCGTAATACTCTCGTTGTTCGTAAATCAATACGACATTCGTTAACCGACGCAGCGGGCGCATCAGAATCCTGCCCCGGTAATACATGCCTGTGGAAGAGCCAGCGTCCAGATTGATTGCATCCACACAGCCCAGCCGATGCATGACCGTCGCCATCTGACTCAGGGTGATGGGTTTGCGCGTCCCTACGAACAACAGGTGATTGTCGCGCGTGAGCCCTACCGCCAGCCGCCACGCTGGGCGGAACAGGCTCCTGTCACGGAACCCCTCGGCGCGCGGGTTCACCCCGATCTTCCCCGCGGTTACCAGACGCGGACCGGAGCGAAGCACGAAGTCGTATGCGCTCCAGTCCTCGAGGCGGTTGCGCTTCACGTCCACGAACTCTACCCCGTTATCGGGCGTGATGCACAGCGCGGTACCCATGCCGCCAAAGTG
>JANWYZ010000292.1 GCA_025054895.1 bacterium
TACTCACGAATCTTGAACCAGGGCACGATGGCTTCATCGTAGTCCTGGGCATACATGAGAATCCCCGTACCAAACTGCTTGGTGTTGGACAGACAGGACGATTTGCGGGCTGCCTCTCGCGCCTGCGAGAAGACAGGGAACAGAATGGCTGCCAGGATCGCGATAATCGCGATAACCACCAGCAGCTCAATAAGCGTAAACGCACGTCGTGTCATGAGCTATCAACCCTCCTGACCTTGGATTTGGATAGATATGTCAAACGCGAAGGTGCGTTTAGACATCCCTCGCAAAGTAATGCGCTGAAAACTTCATCGTCTAAGAGAAGCGTTGCTCCTACCAGGCAGCGGGGATCCTCGTCAATGAGGGTACTATTATTCTACTACTGACCTGTATATTTTGTCAATAGCTGGTACACAGGTGTTTCGAGAGGAAGGATACGTGATATCTCTAAACTCGTAACACATCTTCGGGACGGCGAAGCAGGTGGTGGGTTGCCTCAGGGCGTTCGGAAGGGGCAGGAGGGGGCACTGCCAGCGCAGAAACTGCTGCAAAGGGGATGGAGGTGAGAGCAAAGACGCGATGAGTAGCTGGAGCAGCAAACACACTGCCATAGAAGATTGGAGACGCTATTTCTCTCCCGATGGCACGCCCAAACCCCTGCGAGACCCTGCTGACCCGGCGGTTTGGCCCAACCGCTGGAGCCGTGCTAACTCTGACGCATGGATTGCGCGAAACCACGACCGCCTCCGCCAGATGCGCCCGCGCGTGCTGCTCATCAACTTCTCGAATCAGGTTGCGCCGGAAAAGCCCCTCCAGCTGGCACAGCAACTGGCGATAGCAATGCGCGAAGCCAGCCGCTATCACGGCTACAGAGACCCGAAGGCTCCGCCGTTTCTGCAGTATACCCTGTGGCGGTTTGTGGACTTACGCGACCCCGACCGCAAGGAGAAAAACAGCCGAAAGGCTCCTGTTAAACCACATGTTCCCGACCCGCAAATCAACTGCGACTACAACGCCTTCTTCTCCGAACAGTTTGCCGAGCACATCGGCGTGCGCGACCCGCGCAACCGGCGTCGCTTCCTGCGTTTGGACGAGCTGGTAGACCGGGGCTACGTGCATGAGGTATGGTTTACCGCTGCAGCGACGGGCGATTTCCGCTGTTTAGAGTGTGTGGAGCTCAAGCCCGTATACGACGAGCAGTTTCGCAAGATACCTGGCAAGTACGTGCAGGCGGGCAACGGCGGCGACCCCGACCAGCGGTGGACGGGCAGGTCGGTACGCTTGAACTGCATCAACCACGACCGAGGCATCGGTTGCGCGATGGAGAACCTGGGGCATTCGATGGAGGGGCTAGCGCACAGCCGAGCCATCCCTTACTTCACCCGATATTTCTACGAGTATGCGGGATTCGACCTGGATAAACGCTACGGCTTGCCCTTCAACTCCTTCTATCCGCTGTGGGGCGAAGGCAAAGGCATCTCCTACCCCGATCCTCACACTGCTATCGTCACCGACGGCACGCAGACTTGGAGAATCGAAAACTATCTCGCCGCAGGAGGCAATGTGCACTTCCCTCCCAACGCCCGACGCCACTACGACATGAGCAACACCCAGCCCGTGATGTCGACTATCGAGGACTGGCGGATCGGGAGCGGTCCCGGCGGTAAAGACCTCGCCAGACCCTGGACAAGCGAGGTGCTGAAACGCTATGCCGACCTCGCCCCCGATTGCATGGGCAAATGGCTGGTATACTGGTGGCAGAACATGCCCGGATGGAACAACCGTTCTCGAGACGACGACGGCAAACCGATGAAGAACTGGTGGGTGTTCTGGTTCTACTGAGGACAGGGGATGCTTCGCCTTCGGCTCAGCATAGCGAGCAAGAGATGCTTCACTTCGTTCAGCATGACAGGCTGCGTGGTTGTCACCCTGAGCGCAAGCGAAGGGTCTCAGATGCTTCGCTTTTAGCTCAGCATGGCACAGGAAAAGAGGGAGGATGATTCGCCCACGCTCCGCATGACAGAGACCGCTCGGCAGGAGCCTCGCCCTCCAGGCAACGCGCCGTGCCAACTGGAGGGTCGCGCTCCGTCGCGACCACCCAAACCCGACCGCTTGGGGGGAGGCCACCGAACTTTTTGCCGTTCCGTCCCCTTGTCATTCTGAGCGTCAGCAAAGAATCTCTGTGTGCCCCCTTCTTGAGACGCTTCGCCTTCGGCTCAGCATGACAGACACGTTGTCACCCTGAGCGTCGGCGAGGCATCTCGACTTGGCGTGAGGGCGATAGTAGAGAGTCGCGCTCCGCCAATCCAGAAGCCAAATCTTCACGGAGTGGCAGCAGGTTTATCCATAACCTATGACAAAGTTTTTCTGTAGTCGTACGAAGCAAGGGGAGGCGGCAGCAAGAAAATGCCAGAGGTGCGTGAAGTGAAAACGGTCTGCCCGCACGACTGTCCCGATACCTGCTCGATGATCGCGCTGGTGCAGGACGGACAGCTGCTGGGCGTACGGGGCAATCCGCAGCATCCAACCACTCGCGGCTACCTGTGCTGTAAGGTCAACCGCTACGAGGAGCGCGTGTATAGCCCCGACCGTGTGCTGTATCCTCACAAGCGCGTGGGGGCGAAGGGCGAGGGCAGGTTCGAGCGCATCTCGTGGGACGAGGCTTTAGACACCATCGTCTCTCGATGGAAGGAGATACTCGCGCGGTATGGCGCGGAAGCCATCTTGCCCTACTCCTACGCGGGCACGATGGGCATCGTGAACATGTCGGCGTGCGATGGGCGGCTGTGGAACCGCCTGGGAGCCACACGCCTGCTGCGCACCATCTGCTCCACCGCCGCCGAAGCGGGATACGACTACACGATGGGCTGGTCGGGGGGTATCGACCCCGAAAGCCTCGTCCACGCGAAGACGATTATCGTGTGGGGCATGAACCCCGCCAGCACCTGCACGCATCAGATGGCAATCCTGCGCGACGCCCAGAAGCGCGGCGCGACGCTCATCGTGATAGACCCCTTCCGCACCCGCACCGCTGAATGCGCCGACTGGCACGTGCATCTCGAACACGGCACCGACAGCGCACTGGCGCTGGGCATGATGCACGTTATCTTCCGAGAAGGGTTGCAGGACCAGTGGTTCTTGGAGCGCTACACCGTCGGCTGGGAAGCCCTGCGCGAGCGCGTCTTGAGGGAGTATCCTCCCGAGCGTGTCGCCCAGATTACTGGCATCCCAGCGGAGGATATCGAGCGGCTGGCAGTCACCTACGCGACGGAGCGCCCCTCCGCCATCCGCCTCGGCTACGGTATCGCCCGCAACACCAACGGCGGCATGATGATTCGCACCATCACCTGCCTGCCCGCCGTGGTCGGCGCATGGCGCGAGTTGGGAGGCGGGCTGCTGCTCTCCACCAGCGCGCACTTCCCGCTCAACATGAGGGCGGTGAAGCGTCCTGACCTGCTGCAGGGCAACCCGCGCGCCGTGAACATGAACCAGCTGGGCGAGGCGTTGCTCACCCTGGACAACCCGCCCATCATGGCGCTGTATGTGTACAACTGCAACCCCGCCGCCGTCGCCCCCAACAGCAACCGTGTCATCCA
>JANWYZ010000293.1 GCA_025054895.1 bacterium
CGAGGATCGGTGTGGCGTTCCAGACGGGGAAGGTATTCTGGGCATCACCGATGTAGTTGAACAGGCTTCCGTCGTCATGGTCCAGAGCAAGCCATACCCATCCACGCGCAGCAATACCCGTCGCCTTCAGGTCCTGCGCCCATGCCTCATAAGAGCCGAAGTAGCGGTTAATCCATTCTGCCACAGGTCCGGTTGGTGAACCGCCTTTGCCACCGATGTTATCGAAGTACAGTTCGTGATTTTTCACTCCGCCAAGCGCAAAGGTGTATTCCACCTTCAACACACGGATGTCAGAATATGTCTGGTTTGCTTTTGCCGGGTCCTTGTCCAGCGTAGCCAGCTTCTCACGTATCTCGTTCGCCTTGTTGACATAGCCCTGATACAGCTTGTAATGTTCGTCATGCGTCTTGCGCGAAATCCCTGCGCTTTCGGTATTGTACACTTTCTGTGGTAGCGGCTTCGCTACGATTTTCACCACTTCCATCTCTCCTGTCCTCCTGTAGGTTCTGGAAACGTTCTCTGTTGTTTCTGCCAAGCCCTCGAGAGCGGGCAAACCGCTGATGACCGAAGCAATGCCCAGCACCGAGGCTTTGAGGAAGCGTCTGCGACCCTCGTCGTGCTCATGTGCTGTTGATGCGATGGTAAACACCTCCTGCTTGCCTGGTGTCCTGAGTATACCCCGCTAAAACGGATGTTTTCAAGCACAAAATGCCTTTGAACTTCATTATCTGTGAAACCGTTCACGGAGGGTAAGTCTGTCTATCGCGCGTTGCAGGAGCTACTGTTTGAAGGAGGAGTCTTGAGCGGCGTCTACTCGCGAATCGGCTTGTCAAACTCCGACACATGCATTACGTACACAAGCAATGTGCGGCAGCTACCGTCTGCCCATTCTTCCTCCACCTCTCCCCTTAGACGAAATCCCAATCTTTCTGGGATAGCACGGCTTCGCACATTCTCAGGTTCTACACGGATGCGCACCGTCGGTACTTGCCAACTCTCGAACGCATACTGAACCATCTTCAATGCGGCGCGTGTTACAATTCCCTGTCCTTCCGCCGCCTCGTCAATCCAGTAGCCAATCTCTGCCTCCGGCTCTGCACTGGCTATGCGAAACAGCCCTATCGTACCCACCAGATTGTCGCTGAGCCATATTCCCATCTGCAGACTGCGTCCCAGGCGGAAATTGCGCAGGGATTCCCTGATAAATCTGCGTGTATCATCCTCGTCACGCACAGAATCTATCCAGCTCATCCACCGACGCAGGCGCTCGCGGTTGCGGACGGTAAGGACGAACAGCGCGCGCGCATCCTGCATTGTCAGCTGACGAAGCTCCGCACCTCCGTCCAGAGAGAGTCTAACCTGCTTGCTCCCTATCCACCGACGCCAGAACGCTGCCATACTCGCTGCCTCTTATGCACTGGCCCCAGCACATGTAGCTGCTTTGCGCAGCCGTCATGCTGGACACCCACACCACCGTTCACCACTGAACACAGCAATAGCTGCTTACTTCTCGATTCCTGTGGACTGAGAGAGGATTCCTGCTCCTCATACAGCCCGTAGTTAACCCCTCCAGTAAACGTTCCGAAATGTTCTGCTGGAGACACCTTTGCCCACCGCGAAAATGGCGCACCTGCTATCATCATAACTCTACGATTTTCATCGCAGGCTGAGGTTCATCTATTTTGAAATGTAAAGGATGTTGCGTGTCATTCGCGAAACATAATCCAGCGAAAGGAGTGAAAAGGATGCCATACGACATCGTGACACGCAACGTGGTTTTCTCCAGCGGGAAAGATACCGTACAGTCTTATCTAGCTCTTCCTGAACAAAAAGGTTCTTTTCCAGGCCTCGTGGTGATTCACGAATGGTGGGGGCTGAACGACTGGGTCAAAGGACAATCAGACGCTCTGGCAAAGCAGGGGTACGTAGCACTGGCAGTAGACCTGTACCGCGGCAGAGCAACCGCTGACCCGATGGAGGCGCATGAGCTCAGCCGTGCGCTGCCCGAGGACCGTGCGCTACGTGACTTAAAAGCAGGCTTCGATTACCTTCGTCGCCTGCCTCAAACACGAGGCAAAAAGCTGGGCGTGGTCGGGTGGTGCATGGGAGGCAGCTGGGCATTGACGCTGGCTCTGCATGAGCCGAGGCTCTCTGCCTGCGTCATTTACTATGGAAGATTACTTACCGATCAATCTGCGCTCAAGCGTATCACGTGCCCCATACTGGGCATTTTCGGTGACAGCGATAGAGGCATCCCTGTCGAGATGGTACGGGCATTTGAAAGCGAATTGAAACGCCTGCACAAGAGGGTGGAAATCCATATCTTCGCTGGCGCTGGGCACGCCTTTGCAAACCCAAACAACCAGCGAGGATACAATCGGCAGGCGGCGGAAAGAGCATGGCAGATTACATTAAACTTCCTGCAGCGCACCTTGGGAAGCTAACTCCCCTTGCGTACGTACTGCTCCTCTGGTAAACTATATATGCACGCAAGGGGGCCCGTAGCTCAAAGGCAGAGCGGCCGGCTCATAACTGGTTGGTTGCAGGTTCGAGTCCTGCCGGGCCCACCAGTCTATCCAAAAGCCTTCCGCCAGACCCCATCGTAAGCCTGTTTCGCCCGCGCGACCGCCTCATCAGGAGCCATCGCCTTCAGTTGCTCATTGAACACCTCGATGGCGATGCCTCCGTCGTAACCTGCCTTCTTCAGCGCACGCAGGAAGCCCGCGAGGTCGATAACGCCCTCGCCCGGCAACAGGCGCTCGAAATCCATCTGCTCTTGGGGAGGCTTATCAGGCGCATCGTTAATATGCACATGCACAATCTGCTGGTTGGTCAACTGCTCCAGCTGCTCCACCGTGCCCTCTGTGCAGAACCAGTGGAAGCTATCCACCAGAAGTCCGAGGTTCGGTGCGCCGATTTCGGCTTCAAAGTCCAGCAATTGTTGCATGGTATGTATCCAGTCATACTCGCGGGTGCGGGCGGTCGCTGGTCCCACCCACTCCAGACCAAGACGCACGTCGAAGTCCGCCAGCACACGCGCAATTTCACGGAAGCGTTCCGCCATGCGTACCGAGTATGCAGCGGGAAACTCGTCGATGCTGGGAGGTAACCAGGTTGCTGTTCGTGTACACCCTATTGCCTGCGCTGCACGCGCTAACCGTGGCAGTTCGCGCAAACCCTCTTTCAGCGTTTCGTGGTCCTTGCGCCACTCTACCGGCAAACCGAAGCAGGCAGGCTCCACCCCTGATTCTTCGAATATCGCCCGGGCTGCATTTACACCCTGCTGCTGGATGATACGGGCGACCTCCTCTACGCCGAACTCTACCGCCTGATAGCCATGCCGCTTCGCCCGTGCTACGAACTCATGGATATTTCCGTAACCGCCTGTTGTCGCGTTCAGACAGAGTTTCACGGCGTCGCCTCCTGTCAGATGGTGTTCTGCGTTCTCATAAACTGCTCTATCTCCTCTCTCGAGCGTACACCGGCGCACGCCCCCATTGCCCCAGCGTTCAACGCAGCCGCCGCCGAGCCAAAGCGAATCGCCCACTCTATTTCACGCTCCAGCACGTAGCGACCGTAAATCAACCCGGCGCGGA